>JBALXG010000270.1:0-4658 GCA_036961055.1 Leeuwenhoekiella sp.
GTGTCTTCAAACTGAATAAGACAATTGGTAAATTTGAAGTTAAACGTTGCTTCCTCACTTTGAGAAACTGAAAATTCTTCTCCCAGATTTCCGAAAATGATGCAATTTGTAAAATTAGCCGACAGTAAATCTGCCACAAAAGCCTGATCTTCGGTTAGTAGATAGTTATCAATCTGTACAGCAGGATAATTTCTAAAACCCTGCGACCAGTAATTGGCAAACGTACAATGGGTAAAGTCATAATTTCCGCCTAGGGAAAGCCACAAAGAGGAAATCCCTGAATTATTTATAACCAGATTTTCGCCCAGAATATTTCCTGTTTTAGTATATAAACCTATGTTAGAACTGTTATAAATTTGTGTGTTTTTTATGGTCAGCGTAGGATTTGCCGTGCCATCATTAGAATCCATCAAAATACCTACGGTCGCATTTTTAATGGTTGCGTATTCTATATTATTATCTGTACTTCCGTCAGTAAGCCAGATCAGGCCCCACTGGCCGGGCACATCGCTAAAGTCTGGCTCAAGCCGGTCACCTTCAAAAACAACTTGGTTTTCCAGAAGATCCTGATCTTCACTTAATTTGCCATTTACGTGTAAACTCCCATTCTTTGCCACAATTAAGCCGCTTTCTGCATGAAAGTGAATACGCGCACCAGCTTCTATATTTAGTGTTTTGTCTGGTGCGACGGCGGCGTAGCCATAAATTACATATGGTTTTTCTGCAGTAAAATTTAATTCCTCATCATCCAGAAAAAAGCCTTCAATCAAAACCTCGTTGCCATCTGTATCTGTTCCCAGACTTAGGGTTTCCTTTATTCCCTGATCGTCCTTTTGTGGATATAAAAAAATCGCATCCTGCACCAGCGTTACCAGTTCTACTTTTTGCTGGTAAACACCGGTATCAAAATTTATCGCGTCTGTGTAGAGAAAACTGCTTTCAGGATTAGCATAATCAGCATAATTAATTGTGGTTTCTATAAAAATAAAAATGCTGTCTTTTGCAAGTATTTCTACGTTTTCAAAAGTTCTTCCGGGAATGCCATTTACGTTAAGTCGGTAATCAGAATTTTCTCCATTTTTAAGTCCTACATTAGGGATAGAAATCGTCTTGTCGCTGTGATTATAAACTTTTAAGGTATAGGTGCTGCTCCCAATATTTGTAAAAACCGTATCCAGAAAAACGGTATCACGCGAAAATTCTAGTTCGCCTGTGCTCGGTGATGTTTCAAAATCATTGCGGCATGAACTCCAGCAGATAATGATGCACAACAGCGCAAAAATCTTTAGGATAGTGTAGGTGGAAGATCTCAAGGCTAGTTTGCGTTATTTTTTTATGATGCGTATTTCAAATAATTTATCCCAGTGCTTGCCGGTCACATATAATTTATTTGTATCCTTATTATAAGCAATACCGTTTAAAACTTCGTTAGCGGTATCTTTTATAGAAGTAATCTCTTTTTTTAACGATCTCAGGTCAATTAGTCCTTCAATAGCACCACTTTCCGGATTGATAATAGAAATACTGTCATATTGATATGTGTTTGCATAAATTTTACCATTTACCCATTCCAGCTCATTAAATTTAGGGCGAACTGCTTTATTATCTGCAACTTCTATGTAACTCGTTTCGGTGAGGTTTTCAGGGTTTAAAAGCCAAATTTTGTCTGTTCCGTCTGATTTATAAATTGTGTTTCCGTCATTGCAAAGTCCCCAGCCTTCTTTGCTTTCGCCAAAAGCGAATGTTCCTGTTTGCTTAAACGTTTCCAGATCATAAATAAAACCAATTTTAGACTGCCAGGTAAGCTGAAAAATCTTGTTGTTTAAAATAGTTAAGCCTTCGGCGAAATATTGATCATCTATTTTAATTTCTTCTAAAACCTTGCCGGTAGTGAGGTCGGTCTTACGCAAAGAAGATTCTTTGAGTTGGCCGGCACTTTCATATAAAATTCCATCATGAAACTCCAGTCCCTGCGTGTATGAACCAGCATCATGAGGGTAGGTATTTACAATCTCATAAGTATATAACTGCGGTGCTTTATTAGAAACAACCGTAATAGAGCCAGTGATATCGGCTTTGTTTTCGCCCGAATAAATAGTCGCTTTTAGGTCTTTTTTACCTAGTTTTTGCTGGTTTATGGCGGTTTTTAATGGTGTGAGATTTACTGCGCTTCCTAAATATTTGTCATCTATAAAGTACGCAACAGAATCTACTTCTATATTTTTTTTCGCTTTAAGCGAAATTGTTACTTCATTACCATTTTGAATCGTACTTTTTTTAAGATTTGTAACGATATCAAAGTTTTTATTCAGGTCTTTACCATTACCACATGAATAAAAAATAAAAGGTAATATTAAGAGAATAAGAGTCTTAGTAAATTTCATAACTTTAAAAGAATTTGCGCCAAGGTATTTAATTAAATTCAGTTTAAAAAACATTGTCTGTACAGATCAATTGCTTTATATTTGCTCCGGCAAGTCCTACACAACCAGCTCCTGTCAAATTCCCCCAGGGCGGGAACGCAGCAAGGGTAGATGGTCGTAGCGGTGTGATGTAGGTAGCTTGCCATTTTTTGTGCCTTAATGTTAACTATTATTCTTCGCGTTTAGTATCACAAAACTTAAGATATGTCATCAGTTGTATTGATTACAGGGGCTTCTTCAGGAATAGGAAAAGCCATTGCCGAATATCTTGTTACTCAAAATTATACTGTTTACGGTACAAGCCGAAATCCTAAGCAAAGTGTTGTAAACGGAGTCAATTTTTTAGCGCTTGATGTTACAAAAACTGAAACTATAACAGCTGCCATAGCGCAAATTCTTCAACAAGAAAACCGCATTGATTATCTTATAAATAATGCCGGAAAAGGGATAAGCGGCCCGATGGAAGAAATCCCTGAAAGCGAACTTAAATCTGCTTTTGACACCAATTATTTTGGTCCTATCGCTATGATTAAAGCCGTTTTGCCTACAATGCGTGCACAGGGAAGCGGGATGATCATAAATGTAACTTCTATTGCCGGTTATATGGGATTACCATATCGCGGTGCTTATTCTGCAACCAAAGGCGCTCTTGGCCTTACGACCGAAACTTTTAGAATGGAGATAAAGGAATTTGGCATAAAAATGACAAATGTCGCTCCTGGAGATTTTGCGACAAATATCGCTTCAGGCAGATATCATGTTCCTTTAAAAGATGATTCTCCCTATAATAAGAATTATGGGAAATCACTTGAATTAATGAATGAACATGTAGATGAAGGGGAAAATCCTGAATTGATGGCAAAAGCTGTTCATGCAATTATGCAGGAAAAAAACCTGAAAGTACATTATAAAGTAGGTGCTGCGATGCAAAAGTTTTCTGTTATACTAAAAGGTATTTTACCCGATCGCATGTATGAACGTATGTTGCTCAAACATTTCAAAATTTAATCCCTCAGCTCAGGCAGGTTTATTTACTAAAGCTCCCATTATCATTTTAGTAATTATTTCAATTATATAAACTCAATGAGTTTGGGATAAGATCTTTAGCTTCGCATTTTAAATGTAAGAATAACACTTAACAATAATAAAAGGTTGTATTTAGGGCGTTTAATTGTCTTAAATGGTTATTTTTGTATAGAACAATTTTGCTAACTAAAAACAGCTACATGAAATTTTTTATAGATACAGCTAATCTTGATGATATTAAAGAAGCTCAAGCCTTAGGCGTACTTGATGGGGTAACAACAAACCCATCTTTAATGGCTAAAGAAGGTATTACCGGTCGTGATAATATCCTAAAGCATTATATTAAAATCTGCGATCTGGTAGATGGTGATGTAAGTGCAGAAGTTATTTCGACAGATTTTGACGGAATGGTTAAAGAAGGTGAGGAGCTGGCAGAACTGCATGAGCAGATCGTGGTTAAAATCCCGATGATAAAAGATGGTGTAAAGGCGCTTAAATATTTTAGTGATAAAGGTATACGTACTAATTGTACTTTAGTTTTCTCTGCAGGTCAGGCTTTGCTTGCTGCAAAAGCGGGTGCAAGCTTTGTATCTCCTTTTATAGGACGTTTAGATGACATCTCAACAGATGGTTTAAGCCTTATTGCAGATATCAGATTGATATATGATAATTATGGTTATGAGACTGAAATATTAGCAGCATCTATAAGACATTCTATGCATATTATAGAATGTGCTAAAATAGGCGCAGATGTTATGACAGGATCTCTCGCTACTATGGAAAGTTTACTTAAACACCCACTTACAGACATAGGTCTTGAAAAGTTCCTAGCAGATTATAAGAAAGGAAATTAATTTAAAAAGCATTCTTGCTTTAAACAAATAACTCTGGAAATTGTAACTCTGGAGGGAAAAACAAAAAAATCCGCTTGAGCAATCAAGCGGATTTTTCTTTAACAATAAACAAATTATTTATTTAAATAGCCTAACAATTCACTTTCAAAATTGGTACTAAACAAGTTTGCGTGAGCATTTAGAATAATACCTTTTTTATCTACTACAACCGTTTTAAATATAGAATTGAGGGATAAATCATCTTGTATCTCTTCAAAACTATTACGGAACTTATACTCATGTGTGGGGTCAAAATTATTTAATTTTGCGATCCTCAACCATTCAGAAATATCTTTATTAATATTAATAGCAAGAT
>JBALXG010000271.1:0-4653 GCA_036961055.1 Leeuwenhoekiella sp.
CCACCGAAGCTAAAACGCTGAAAATTCATGGGCATTGCCACCAGAAAGCGCTGTCATCAATAGAACATACTTTTGCAATTCTCAATTTTCCTGTAAATTATAAACCTACCATTATACCTTCAGGTTGTTGCGGTATGGCGGGTTCTTTTGGTTATGAAGAAGAGCATTACGATGTAAGTATGAATATTGGCGAACAAACTTTATTTCCCGCAGTACGCAAGGCCGCCTCAGAAACAATTATCGCTGCTCCGGGCACAAGTTGTCGGCACCAGATAAAAGATGGTACGCAACGAGAAGCTTTACACCCAGTCACGGTTCTAAGACGCGCTTTAGTAAACTAAAATAGGCTTCGATTTTTAACCATTTTAAGTAGATTTTGAGCTGTTTTGGGCAGGTTTTTCATGCTCGTTTATCCCATGACAAGAAAAATTGATTAACATCTTTCGCATTATTCTTACCAGATAATTAACACTTTACGAGCGGTTAAGAGATAACTTTAGTCAACCAAATCATTCCCAATCTAAAAAACAGCAAAATGGCTAAAACTGTAGCAGATGTTCTCGTAGAAATGTTAGTTAAAGCTGGTGTAAAAAGAGTTTACGCAATTACCGGCGATAGTTTAAATCCAGTTAATGATGCGATACGCAGAGACGGCAGCATACAATGGATTCATGTGCGCCATGAAGAAGCCGGTGCTTATGCTGCTTCTATGGATGCCGAACTTAATGGTATAGGTTGCTGCATGGGCAGTAGCGGCCCCGGTCATGTGCATTTAATCAACGGACTTTATGATGCAAATCGTTCGGGGAATCCTGTGATCGCCATTGCTTCAACAATCACTACAGAGAAGCTTGGGACTGAGAATTTTCAGGAAACAAACGTGGTTAAATTGTTTGACGATTGCAGTAAATATTGCTTTATGGCAAATACACCTACTCAGGCGATTCATGGTTTACAGGGAGCGATTCAGCATGCAATTAATGAAAAAGGTGTTGGTGTTTTAGGGCTTCCTGGTGATGTGGCAGAAGCAGATGCCGAAGCCGTTACTACTTCTGAAAAAAATTACTACACAAATCCTGTAATTATTCCGGGAAAGGCCGAATTAGAAGAATTAACCGAAGTGATTAATTCACATAAAAAGGTCATGATTTACTGCGGTTTTGGTTGTAAAGACGCGCAAACCGAAGTTATGCAGTTGGCCGAAAAATTACAGGCGCCTATAGGATTTAGCTTTAGAGGAAAGATATTTTTTGATAAAGAAACAAATAAGTTTGCAGTAGGACTTAACGGATTATTAGGAACAAAATCCGGTTTTATGTCTATGCACGAGGCAGATTTGCTAATTCTGCTGGGAACTGATTTTCCATATACAGATTATTTACCTGAAAAAAATACCATCGTACAAATTGATCTTAAACCGGAACGCATTGGTAGAAGGGCAAAAGTAAATTATGGGTATTGCGGTGATATAAAAGATACTTTACAATCGCTGCTTCCTTCTATTGAAGAGAAAACTGATGATACCTTTTTAAAGGAAATGCGTAAAGTACATATGGAGATTGAGGAGAAATATGAAAGCTATGTACGCGGGAAGAATGAAGAAGAAAATATTCACCCGGAATATGTAGCAGCTGTAATTGATGATCTTGCTACAGACGATGCGATTTTTACGGTAGACACAGGAATGTCTGCTGTCTGGGCGGCGCGCTATTTAAAGGGGAAACGAAACAGATATCTTACCGGTTCTTTTAATCATGGTTCTATGGCAAATGCGATGCCCATGGCAATAGGAGCGGGATTATCTCATCCTGAGCGGCAAGTAATCGCTTTGTGTGGTGATGGCGGTATAAGTATGCTTCTGGGTGATCTAATGACGTTAAGTCAATATCAAATCCCAGTTAAAATTATTATTTTTAATAACCGAACGCTGGGTATGGTAAAACTCGAAATGCAGGTTGCCGGTATCCCGGACTGGCAGACAGATATGGTAAATCCGGATTTTGCAAGAGTAGCAGAAGCCATGAATATAAAAGCCTGGACGGTTAAGGATTCAAATTTAGTAAATTCTGTTATTGAAGAAGCTTTGTTTCATAAGGGCCCAGCGCTTGTAAGTATTTTTACAGACCCTGATGCTTTAGCGATGCCGCCGCAGTTAAAATTTGAGCAGGTAAAAGGTTTTGCAACAAGTATGGGCAAATTAATCCTTAACGGAAGATCTGCTGAGGTGATTGATTCGGCAAAATCTAATATTAAATATCTTAAAGAGCTTTTTGTAAAACCATAATATTATTGTTAAATGGTTTGATACGAAAAAGCATGCTTTTCAAATTTAATTTATGAAGTGATTTTCCCATTGATTTTACCGATTTTTGACCAAAAAGGGCAGGTATTTTTTACCTTTTTTGTGTAGTCTATATAGAAATCAACAAACTTCTATCGCCATAAAATTACTGTATTTAATTTTTATCTTATTTTTGCTGTTCTTTAGGCAATGAGGTCTGCCTTGAACTGTTCTTTTTAGGACTGATGACTTCTACTTATACTGGCAAAAGCCAATGTAGAATTCATGTATATAAGGCAAAATGGAAATAAAAAAAATCAAGAACTTTCTCACCTCAATAGAGCAATTCCCCTCCTTAGTTTATCTCTTTAAATGGATATTGATCTGCGCGCTTATAGGATTGATCGCGGGTAGCATTTCGGCATTTTTTCTATTGAGTTTAGAATGGGCAACTAATTGGCGAGAGGCACATTTGTGGATTATTGCTTTGCTTCCCGTAGGTGGATTTATCATTGGTCTTTCCTATCATTTATACGGTGATAGCGTTGTAAAAGGTAATAATCTCCTTTTAGAAGAATTTCATTCGCCTAAGAAAATAATTCCGTTTAGAATGGCTCCATTGGTTTTATTCGGAACAATACTTACGCATTTATTTGGAGGTTCAGCAGGTCGTGAAGGAACCGCGGTGCAAGTAGGCGGAGCGGTCGCAGATCGTTTTACTAAATTGTTTAAACTCTCAAACAGAGATAGAAAAATCGTCCTTATTGCCGGTATAAGTGCTGGTTTTGCCTCGGTTTTCGGGACTCCGCTCGCGGGCGGAATTTTTGCTCTTGAGGTTTTGGTTTTAGGAAGAATTAGGCTTGATGCTATTATTCCCAGTTTTATAGCAGCTGTTTTGGCCGATTATTTTTGCCAAATGTGGGATGTTTCACATACACAGTATCACATTGATACTGTTGCCGAAATGAATCCTGTGAATTTGCTTTGGGCACTTCTTGCAGGAATAATTTTTGGATTGGTTGCAATGCTGTTTTCAAAATCTACTCATTTCTGGAGTGATTTATTTAAAAAACATATAAAATATCCACCGCTGCGGCCGGTTATTGGCGGTGTGATTTTGGCGATCGCCATTTACAGCATTGGCACGACAAAATATATTGGCCTGGGATTACCCACAATTGTAGATTCATTTAATATAAATCTCAATTCGTATGATTTTCTGGCCAAACTTATATTTACTTCTTTCACACTAGGCGCAGGTTTTAAAGGGGGCGAGGTCACACCTTTATTCTATATAGGCGCGACTTTAGGAAACGTTTTGATCTGGTTTATACCATTGCCCATGGGTTTGCTGGCGGGAATGGGTTTTGTAGCCGTTTTTGCCGGCGCGACAAACACGCCTATCGCTTGTACTGTAATGGGAATAGAATTATTTGGAATAGAAAGCGGAGTGTTTATCGCGCTCGCTTGCAGTGTTTCTTACTTATTTTCTGGGCACTCCGGCGTTTATGCTTCTCAAATTATCGGAAGTCCTAAAAACAATACATATCTGCGGGAGAAGGGACTTCAGCTTTCGGAAATAAAAAATAAAAGGGAAAAGCGATGACGAATTTAATCACGGTGAGAATTTACTTTGAGTACGGTCAAAAAATTAAAAATGTTTCTTTTTGGAAAAAACTGAGTTCAGCAGATTTTGCAACCGAATTAATTAAAAAAGCCAAAGCTTTTGATCTGGATCAGGCTATTAATTTTACAGTAAGCAAAGGTTATTTTGAGAAAGGGAAAATTTACTGGACAAGCGAAACCAATCATTTTAAACACCCACATGTCGTTGAACTAACAGACACTGAAGAAAAGATTGATGAATTTTTAAAACAGGAGAAATCTTTGCTTGCTGAAACTAAAATTCTGATTGTTAAGAGTGAAGTGATCCTCAAAAATTTCAGCTTGTAATTTTTATTTGATTTCACCTTAATTCTTCCAGTTCCTTTAAATAATCATAATGCAGATCTTCATGCAATGCGATTATTCTTTTCTCTATAAAATCAAGTTGGCGATCATAAAGATTCTTCAAAGTTGTATTTCGTGAAATACCGGGTTTCAGACTTTTTAATTTTTCGCAGAAATGTAAGAGTAAAATAACTTCGGTTTCTTTATTGCCAGAATAGCGAATGTACTTTTTTGTCTCCCGTAAAATTTTACGAACGCTTTTTTTAATGTAGTAATAATTATGAGTGTTTATTGCCGAAAACTGATCAATTATTTCTGTTTTTATACTTTCAATATAACCTTCTTCATGGTCTGCTTCAAAAAGCAAATAGGTGAGGAGCTCTTTGTTTTCTTTCTTAAATTTAGACAATCGCAAAACCAGT
>JBALXG010000272.1:0-4649 GCA_036961055.1 Leeuwenhoekiella sp.
ATTACGGACTTGTGGGATTTATTCTTAGTGCGGCAACAATATTAATGCCTATTATGGCTTTTGGCGTGCATAATACACTGGTCAAATTTTATTCAGCTTATAAAAATGAAGAGCAGGATCAATTTTTGACAATGATGCTTGTCTTGCCTCTTTTTGTAATAATTCCAGGAGCACTTCTTACCATTTTTGCCTATCAGCTTATTCTTGATTTTCTTGCTTCAGAGAATGATATTGTAAGACCTTATGCATATCTCATATTCATTGTGGCGTTTGCGATGGCCTATTTTGAAATATTTTATTCCTGGTCAAAAGTTCAGTTTAAAAGCGTTTTTGGCAACTTTATGAATGAGGTATTTCATCGTCTTGGGGTGATGGTCTTGCTCATTCTTTTTTCGTTTAAATTGTTTACTACAATTCAGTTTGTTTACGCGCTCTGCGGGGTTTACCTGCTTAGGATGCTTATTATGATGTTATATGCTTTTAAGCAGCGTAAGCCTATTTTTGTGTTTAAAATCCCAAAAGCTGTAATTTCTATTCTAAAATATAGCCTTCTAATTATAGTTGCGGGTTCAATCGCAGTTATGATACTTGAGATTGATATGTTTATGATAGGAAAAATGGTGCCAATCGAGAATGTGGCTTATTATTCTGTTGCTATTTATATAGCAGCGGTAATTGCAGTGCCGTCACGTGCGATGCATCAAATTACGTATCCTTTGACTGCTGAATATCTTAATTTGAGAAAATTCACAGAGTTAAAAGAGCTTTATAAAAAGAGTTCACTTACTCTTTTTGTAATATCTGGATTGATATTCATTTTGATTATCTGCAATATCAAGCAGCTTTATCTGCTTCTTGATCCTGCTTATAGTAACGGTCTTGAAGTGGTGATTTTAATATCAATGGCTAAGCTACTTGATAACCTGATGGGCAATAACAACGCTATCTTATATAATAGCGATTATTACCGTTTAGTCCTCATTTTAGGGGTAATTCTGGTGATCATTGCAGTAGTTTTGAATATTATTTTCATACCCTGGTTAGGCATAAATGGCGCTGCAATAGCTACATTTATTGCTTCTGTGGGCTATTGTCTTGCAAAAATAGTAGTAGTGCATTCCAAATTTAAAATGCAACCTTTTACAAGAAAATCAGGTTTAGTAGCATTTCTGTTACTTGGCTTTATTATTTGCTTTTATTTCTGGGATTTTAGCTTGAATCCTTTTTTCTCAATAGGATTAAAATCTTCTATAATTACAGCGATTTATATTTCTCTGGTATATCAATTTCAGATTTCTTCTGAGATAAATACATTGATTGTAAAAGGTCTTGAACTAATAAAATCCCGCCTGAAATAAATCAAAGCGGGATTTACTAACTAACCAACCAAAAATCATTTATTAATTATTTCCTCTTCCATTTGATCTGCTTGCGCGAGATGTTGTGGTTTTTGCCGTATTATTAGTAGAACGAGTTGCTCGTGCAGGGCTGCTGGTTCTTGCACTTGAACTGCGTTGCGCGTTATTTGTTCTAGTAGTAGTTTTAACTCTTTGTTGTGTAGAACGAGTTGCACTATTGTTTGTACTTCGTCTGGTATTATTTGGAGCGGTTGTACGTTGCGTTCTGCTAGTTGCTGCTTTTGCTCCTGAATTAGAATTAGATGACCTAGCAGACTGTGTACGCTGTTGTGCCGGCGCTGTTGTTCTGCTATAAGTTCTTTCAGTACGAGGTGTGTTTACACTACTGCGACTTGTTGCTGCAGGTTGTTTTGTAGCATTAGTTGAACGGGAAGAATTACTTCTTACAGCTGTGGTATTAGCGTTACGGCTAGAGCTTGATCTTGTTACTGCAGAATTTCTTGTACTTGTGTTACTTCTGCTAGCTCTGGAAACGTTATCGCTTCCAGATCTTGCAAGACTACTTGATTGTTGACTACGAGCAGCACTTCTAGCAGTATTATAATCTCCGCGTCTTATGTCATTATGTGCAACTTTTCCTTGTGGCTTGTTAAAATCGCGATATGCATTTGCATAACCATTTCTATAACCTAACTGATAATGATTTCTATGATACACATAACTATAACGTACAGGTCTGTAAAATCTTCTGTATGGTGTAGTATAAACTAGACATCTGTCAAAGTAGGGTCTGTAGAAATAATCGTAGTACGGAGTGTAATCGTAATATCTGTTATATGAATTTATATAACCTGAAACATGAGAAAAGTTACCGCCATTATAGTAGATATTTAATCCTCCAACGGCTACTATTCTATTATTGTTATAATTGATGTAAACATCGCCAGCCTGAATAATACGTCCCCAGTTGTCATAATAAATAGGAACATCTTCTATTTGAATAATAGCTCCGTACTCGTCATATTGTACATAGGGGTCATAATCATAGCCAGAATTAAAGCTTACGTTCAATGGACCTGTATTAACGTTGATATTTACGTTATTTACTACTTCCGGTAAAAGAAAATCAAATTCCCCGTCAGGGTAAACTGAAAATTCTATTCCCCGTTCAACAAAAATATATTTTGAACCGTCGTAACGGTAAGGTCTGTTTGTCGCTCCATCCAATTCTGCAGCCTGAGTAGGGGCTAGCCCCGCTACAAGACCGATGAATAAATAAATTAAGTTTTTCATAATATTTGGATTTTAAAGTTTGCACCCATTCTGATTATTTAGAAGGTTACATCGTTACTGAATCAATCAGCGTGCCAAAAAAATATAAAGCTCAATTTTATAATTGTTTATCTAATGTAACAAATTGAGACAGAACACGTCAAATAGTTAGCTATCAATCAAAAAACAATCAAATGATTTTAAGAGAAGACCGTTCATTACTTGCTATTACTCATCTTAGCCAATTAGTTAATCTCTTTACCGGAATAGGAGGACTTATAGTGCCACTAATTATTTGGATTACTCAAAAAGAAAAAGTTTATGGTATGGATGAACATGGAAAGGCTATAATAAATTTCCAAATCAGCCTGCTTATTTATAGTTTAGTCTGTATACCGTTATTGCTTTTGTGTGGTTTGGGATTAGTAGGGCTAGTTATTATAGGGCTTGCTACAATAATATTTCCTATTATAAATGCTATCAAAGTAAATAATGGGGAAACTTTTCATTACCCGTTTAGTATTTCAATAATAAAATAACAAGTTTTCTCAAATTAAAAAACCCACGCATATGCGTGGGTTTTATTTATTTATTTATTTGGTTTACTATTAACGATCGTTAATAGTAAAATCAGGATATGCACTCATACCGTGCTCATGACCATCCAGACCTTCAATTTCTTCTTTTTCTGAAACTCTTAAACCTATTGTTTTCTTAAGAGTGTAAAGAATAATAAAAGAAGTACCTGCTGCCCATGCGCCTATGCCTAATACACCTATTGCTTGTACGCCTAATTGATGAAAGCCACCACCGTTAAGTAATCCACCTTCAGTAGCAAAGACACCTACTAATAAAGTACCTAAAGCACCACAAACTCCGTGAACAGACACAGCGCCTACAGGATCATCAACTTTTAATTTTGTATCAATAAATTCAATAGAAAGAACTACTACTAAACCACAGATAGCACCTATTATAGCTGCTGAACCAGGACTAACAGCGGCACAACCTGCTGTAATTCCTACAAGTCCCGCCAGAGTACCATTTAATGTCATAGATAAATCTGGTTTACCATATCTTATCCATGTTGTAAATAATGCAACTAAAGCTCCGGCTGCTCCGGCTAGATTTGTTGTAATAAAAATCCCTGCAACATGATATGCACTGTCACCAGTAATTGCAAGTTCTGATCCAGGGTTAAAACCAAACCAGCCTAACCAAAGTATGAATACACCTAAAGCTCCATACATCATATTGTGACCAGGGATAGCATTTGCTTTCCCATTTGTATATTTTCCTATTCGAGGACCTACTAAAAATGCTGCAACCAGACCTGCCCATCCACCTACTGAATGAACTACAGTAGAACCTGCAAAATCAATAAATCCTAAATTTGTTAACCATCCATCACCTTGCCATACCCAGTGACCAGATATAGGATAAATAACGACAGTCATTAATAAAGAGAAAATTAAATAGGTAGAGAACTTAGTTCTTTCTGCAACTGCCCCAGAAACGATAGTTGCGGCTGTAGCACAGAAAACGGTTTGAAAGAATAAGCTATGCATTTGCGTAGGGTCATCAAAAAATAATGAAGGTGTCCCAATGAAACCTCCTATTGAGTCACCATACATAATTGTATAACCAATAATCCAAAAAGCTAATGAACCAATAACAAGGTCCATTATGTTTTTCATAATTATGTTAACGGTATTTTTTGATCTGGTAAAACCAGCTTCTACCAGTGTGAATCCTGCCTGCATAAAGAATACGAATATTCCTGCAATTAGCACCCACATTAAGTCTAATACAGCGTTTGTTTCCATATTATAATTGTGTTTTTATTTAGTTAGTTAGTAATTGAGTTTATAGAAGTGTATCTCCACCTTTTTTGCCAGTACGTATTCTGTAGGCTTCTTTAATTTCTGAAACGAATATTTTTCCGTCACCAACATCTCCTGTCCTGGCGGCAGTTAATATTGCATCTATTGCTGCCTGTTCAAAATCTTCATTGACAAC
>JBALXG010000273.1:0-4647 GCA_036961055.1 Leeuwenhoekiella sp.
TATCTCTTCAGGAACGTATTTTGTACCGCTGGCTTCTTCATGACCACGCATCCTGAATGTTTTAAATTCGATTAAAACCGGTCTTGGCCGTTCTCTTACATCTTCTGCAATTGCAGAAACCTTATTATAGACTTCTAGAATATTATTCCCATCAATTATATGACTTTCCATTCCGTAGCCTATAGCCTTATCGGCAAGATTTGTGCATCTGTACTGTTCATTAACAGGTGTTGACAAACCATATCCATTATTCTCAATACAAAATAAAACAGGCAAATCCCAAACCGATGCTACATTAAGCGCTTCATGAAAATCACCTTCACTTGTGCCCCCTTCTCCTGAAAACACAGCAGTAACTCGTTTTTCACCTTTCAGCTTATGCGCCAGAGCAATACCATCTGCAACCCCCAGTTGTGGGCCTAGATGAGAAATCATTCCTATAATTTTATATTGCTGGGTACCAAAGTGAAAACTTCTGTCACGGCCTTTAGTAAAGCCGCTGGGTTTTCCCTGCCATTGCGTAAAAAGTCGATATAATGGGATATTTCTACTTGTGAAAACACCCAGATTGCGATGCATGGGCAAAATATATTCATCATCGAGCAATGCTTTTGTAACTCCTACAGCGATCGCTTCCTGACCTATCCCGCTAAACCATTTTGATATTTTACCCTGACGCAGTAAAATGAGCATCTTTTCTTCAATCAATCTGGGTTTTAACATCTGCTCATATAGCTGAAGCAAATCATCATTAGTCATATCATTACAATCGTAATTAAAGACTACGTGATTAATCTGGGCTAATTGCATAAGGATTATTTTAAATCAAATGTAAAAAATTAGAAGTTTATTTAATAGATTCGTAATTACCTTATTTAAGGAACCTTTAAAAATTAGCATATATAAAATTGGTATCTTTACAGGTATTGAAAATTTCTATTAATTATGAATACTATTCCCAGCGTTGACTTATCAGATTTTTTAAGTGGCGACCCAAAAAGAAAAAACGATTTTGTACAGAAAATAGGAAAGGCTTATGAAGAAATAGGTTTTGTTTCCTTAAAAAATCACTTTCTCGATGATGAATTGGTTGATCATCTTTATACCGAAATAAAAAGCTTTTTTGACCTTCCCGAAGATACTAAGAAAAAATATGAGATTGAGGGGTTAGGAGGACAACGTGGTTATATCTCTTTTGGTAAAGAGCACGCCAAAGGAAAAAAAGAAGGAGATTTAAAAGAATTCTGGCACTTTGGTCAGGAAGCTGATCAAGATGCACAACTCATTGAAGAATATCCTGAAAATGTTCCCGTAGCAGAGCTTAATGAGTTTAATGATACCGGTATGAAAGCTTACAAAATGCTGGAGAAAACTGGTATTTATGTACTGCGTGCTTTGGCTTTGTACATTGGTCTGGACGAAAACTATTTTGATCACTGGGCCAGAAATGGCAACAGCATTTTAAGACCTATACATTATCCCCCAATTACTGAAGAACCTAAAGGAGCCGTACGTGCCGGTGCTCATGGAGATATTAATCTTATAACATTACTTATGGGCGCCTCTGCTGGTGGACTTCAGGTTTTACGCATGGATGGCGAGTGGATTGATGCGGTAGCTAATGAGGATGAGTTAGTTATTAACGTAGGCGACATGTTAGAACGTCTCACTAATAATAAACTGCGCTCAACAATTCACAGGGTTGTAAATCCTCCTAAAGAAGAATGGGCAAACCCTAGATATTCTATACCATTTTTTATGCATCCCAGAAGTGAGATGCCACTTAATTGCCTTGAAGAATGTATTGATGAGGAGAATCCCAAAGCTTTTGCAGATATAACAGCTGGTGAATTTTTACACCAGCGTCTTGTTGAAATAGGTCTTATAAAAAAGTAAACTATGGATCTTAAAGACCAACTGGCAAACCTCTTTCCAGACCATACATCCTTAGAAAATGATGAACCACAAGATCAAAATGACCTTGATATATGGATGCAGGATGAACCTTTACATTGCAAGTACGAAAAAAGAAAAGGCAAACCTGTAACTATCATAGAAGGTTATACCGGTGCAGATTCTGATTTTAAAATTCTGGCTAAAGAACTTAAAACTATGCTTGGTGTAGGAGGAAGTTTTAAATGCGAGAGCATCCTAATACAAGGAGATTATCGCGATAAAATAATGAACTTTTTAAAAAGTAAAGGATTTAAAGTGAAACGTGTGGGTGGTTAATAATTAGAATTATGAATAAGAAGATTTTACATATCACAAATGGTGATAGCCTTACTGAAAGATTAAAAGAGATTGATCTTGATGGTGATATTATTATCTGGCGAGAAATGCTGTGTGAAGGCCCCACGTTAACAGATGTTGGCACAGAAGATTTTATTAAAATTCGCAAGAAATTTCTTTTAGAAAATTATTCTATAACAGAACAAGATTATGAAGAAAAGTTTGTTTCTCAACTTCATAAATTAGCAGAAATAGACACTTATACTGAGATCATTCTTTGGTTTGAATTTGATCTCTTTTGTCATATTAATATGCTTGCTGCTATCAGCTATCTTATTCAACATAAAAATCAGGAACCAGTATATCTCGTTTGTAGTGGTCGTGTCACGGGAGAGAAAGAGCTTTTAGGTCTTTCAGAATTAAGTGACAGCCAGCTTCTGGCACATTATGAAAATAAAATACATCTTTCTGAAGATGATCTGGAAATGGCAAATTTTATCTGGGAGCTTTATTGTGGCAACAACCCTAATAAACTAAAACCCGAAATTAGAAAATCATCAAACTTTAAGTATTTATCCAGCTGCATAAGAGCCCATATTGAGCGCTATCCCAATTCTGAAACCGGGCTTAATACATTAGAGACAAATATCCTCAAACTCATCAAAAATCACCGAATAACATCAGAAAATCAGCTTTGTGGTTATATTTTAAATTATCAGGGCTATTATGGTTATGGCGATGTACAAATCTTTAAAATTATAGATAAGCTGCGTATTTTTTTCTTTAAAGATGAGCAGGATGGCACCATTAAATTGTCACATAATGGCAATATGGCTTTAGCCGGAACGCATAATTTTTACAGAGATTTAAAAACAGATTTTTATATGGGTGGTTCTCAGAAATATGATTTTCTATACAGTCCTGAAAATCACAAACTCATGAAGTTATAATAAAATATGGCAATCCCCTATTCAGAATTAATTCTCAATCCCAATGGGAGTATTTATCATTTAAACTTACAACCAGAAGATATTGGTCACACTATAATTACTGTGGGCGACCCTGACCGTGTAGAAAAAGTCACCCAGTATTTTGATAAAATAACTTTCAGCACTCATAAAAGAGAGTTTAAAACGCAAACAGGCTTTTTAAAAGGAAAAAAAATTACAGTTATTTCTACCGGGATAGGTACAGATAATATTGATATAGTGCTCAATGAGCTGGACTCCCTTGTTAATATTGATTTTGCTTCACGCGAAATAAAAGACAAACTCACTTCACTTAACATTATACGTATAGGAACCAGCGGTGCCATACAGCCCGATATTCCTGTTGACTCCTTTCTAATTAGCGAAAGAGCAATAGGTTTTGACTCCTTACTTCAGTTTTATGACAGTACTCATATACAGGATATTGAACTGCAGAAAAAATTTATAGAATTTACAAATTGGAATGCCAGTAAAAGTACTCCATATGTTGTAAATGCAAATTCTGAGCTTCTAACTCACTTCAAAAACTCTGAAATTTTAAGCGGATTTACAGCCACAAATGTCGGATTTTATGGTCCTCAAGGCCGTATTTTAAGAGGTAAATTAGAAGATCCTCAAATGAATACAAAGCTTTTAAATTTTCGCGAAGGTGATCTAAAAATCACAAATCTTGAGATGGAAACGGCCGGCATTTATGGTCTTTCTCAATTGCTGGGTCACCGGGCAATTTCGCTTAATGCGATTCTCGCAAATAGGGCTCTGGGAACTTTTAGTACAAACGGTGATGATACCATAAATGCCTTGATAAAATTTACGCTTAATAGAATAACAGCGTTGTAATTTTCTTTTAACAAAAGCTTAATTAAGACGATAAGTGCCTTTTGTATTTTTGGAGCTAAACACCTTCAGAATGCAAAAAGACCCCGCAGAACGTTTAAAACATCGTGATCTTAACTGGCTTAGCTTTAACGAGCGAGTCTTGCAGGAAGCGAGTGATAAACGCTTCAACCCATTATTTGAACGCATGAAATTTCTGGCTATTTACTCTTCAAATCTTGACGAGTATTTTAGAGTGCGTGTTTCTCAGTTAAGACAAATAAAACGTGTCGAAAAAAGCATTCGTAAAAAACTCGCTCTGCGCCCCAATAAAATTGTAAAGGAAATTTTAAAAAAGGTTAAAGAGCAACAGGAAGTTTTTGGCAAAATATATCGTGAAGAAATTATACCAGAGTTAAAGGAAAATAATATCATCATTTTAAGTTCTGAAGATTACTCAAAAGTACAAAAAGAACTTGCCCAAATCTGGTATAAAACGCATATAAAGGCAGATATTTTGCCTAAAATCATCAACTTAAAAGAAGATTCTGAGTTATTTTTAGAAAACCAGTCGCTCTATTTCTGCGTCGCTTTTAGAGATGAGTCTAAA
>JBALXG010000274.1:0-4595 GCA_036961055.1 Leeuwenhoekiella sp.
TATAAAAAGCAGAGAGGGCAACAGCAGGTAAATAGATTCAGATTGCCAAGTGAGGCAGAATGGGAATATGCTGCAAGAGGTGGTCTTGAAGGAGCTACTTTTCCTTGGGGAGGACCTTATGCTAAAAATGACCGAGGTTGTTTTCTGGCAAACTTTAAACCCCTGCGAGGAGATTATGCGGCAGATCAGGCACTTTATACTGTAGAGGCAGATGCTTACGAGCCTAATGATTATGATCTTTATAATATGGCAGGAAACGTTTCAGAATGGGTGGCTTCATCTTATGATCCTAATGCCTATGAATATGTTTCTACAATGAATCCTAATGTCAATGACACACAAAATCAACGCAAGGTTGTGCGTGGCGGTTCATGGAAAGATGTGGCTTATTTTCTTCAGGTGAGTACCAGAGATTATGAATATGCAGATTCTGCAAGAAGCTATATAGGCTTTAGAACTGTACAGGATTACTTAGGTACTGGCGGAGATGTAAGTACACGATAAATTGATTCACAATAATATTTACCCAAATATTTTACTTAACCTAATTACTTAACTTAATTTTTTATTCATGGCATCAAAAGGAAAAATTTCTACTACTAACTTCATTTATGGGATGGGGGCTTCAGTTGTAATTGTAGGAGCATTATTTAAAATTCAGCACTGGCCTTATGGTTCTGCTATTTTAACAGCAGGGATGATTGTAGAAGCACTTGTATTTGGCTGGTCTGCTTTTGAGAAACAAAGTGGAGAACTAGACTGGTCTCTTGTATATCCAGAATTGGGCGGAGATGCGCCTACCAACAAAAAAGTCACAAAAGTTATTGAAGAAGAGCAAACTGAAGGAATGTTATCAAAAAAGCTTGATTTAATGCTTAAGGAAGCAAATATCGATGCAGAATTGATGAATAGTCTGGGTTCTAGCATTCGTAATTTTGAAGGAGCAGCAAAAGGTATAGCACCTACTGCACAGGCAATGACTTCAACACAGCGTTATAGTGAGGAGATGGCATTGGCAGCAGCGCAGATGGAGTCTTTAAACAGTATATACAAAGTACAGGTAGAAACGGCTGGCCGTCAGGCAGAGATTAATAATGAGGTGGTTACAAACGCAGGTAAACTTAAGGAGCAAATGGAAAGTTTGGCAACAAATCTTTCATCGCTTAACGGAGTTTACGGAGGTATGTTAACCGCAATGAACAAACGATAATTAGTTTTTCAGACTAAAAACATAAAGAAAAACTAACTTATGGCTGGAGGAAAATTATCCGCAAGACAGAAAATGATCAATCTTATGTATCTGGTTTTTATCGCAATGATCGCGATGAACGTAGATAAGGAGATATTGAATGCATTTAAAATATTTGACACTAAATTTACGACTTCAAACACGCGTTTATCTGCAGACAATCAGGCAGCCCTTACAGGCTTAGAAGCAAAAGCAGTAGAACAGCCAGAGAAGTATAAGCCGCTTTTAGGAAAAGCGCAGCGCGTAAAAGAAATTTCAGACGAGTTTTATGCTTATCTGGGAAATATAAAAGATACCTTAACAGAAGGTATTGATACAAGTAACTATGCAAATCTTGATAAAACTGCAGTTCTTGATGAAAAGTGGTTTACCGGAGATAGGTATACTAAAGACGGGGACGCTTTTTTAGCCCGATTAAATAGTTATAAGAGCGGAATTACAGACGCACTTGGTCCTGAATTTGAACAACTGGCGAGTCAAGTGGAAAGAACTTTTAGTACCGAGCCCGAGACCAATAAAGATGGTAAGAAAATAGATTGGCTTAAGTATAACTTTGAAGGTTATCCATTAGCGGCTTCTATTACACGTTTTACACAAATGCAAAATGATGTGAAAGCCACAGAGTCTGAATTATATTCTTCCCTTTTACAAGGACAGTTAAGTGCAGACGTTTCTTTAAGTAATTATGAGGCTATAGTTATACCTGAAAAAACGGCTTTTTTCTCTGGTGAAAATTTTAAAGGAAAGGTAGTTTTAGGGCGTTTTGATAACTCTTTAAATTTTGATAAGGTTGTTATAAACGGTAAAGAAGTTGATAATCTTTCTGCGGGTCAGGTGATGCTTAACTTTCCTGCTGGTAATGTAGGTGAGAAGACAATTAATGGTTCACTTGTTTATACTGAAGATGGCGAGCAGAAAAGTATACCCATTAAAAGTTCGTATGCGGTTATTAATAAGCCTAACAGCGCAACAATTTCTGCAGATAAGATGAATGTGGTTTATCGCGGTGTATCAAATCCTATGACTATAAGCTTTGCAGGTGTAGCAGATAATAATGTATCTGCAAGTGCAGCTGGTTTAAGTAAAGGGAGTGGAAGTAGTTATGTAATGAATCCTGGTAATGGCCGTGAAGTGACAATCAATGTTTCGGGGACTTTAGCAGATGGCTCTAAAGTAAGTGATTCTAAACAATTTAGAATTAAAGATATTCCTCGTCCTACAGGAACAGTGCGTGGAGAATCTGATATAATAAAAATGCAAAAAAGTGCGTTAGAGATATCAACAGTGGGAGCTGGTTTACCAGATTTTGACTTTGATTTAAAACTTAATGTTACAGGATTTAAATTCAATGTTCCCGGGCAGCCTACTGTTCAGGTTAACGGAAACAAGTTAGATGCTCGTGCAAAGTCTGTTTTACAACGCGCACAAAGAGGAGAAACCGTACAGATATTTGACATTAATGCGCAAATAGCGGGTAATAGTTCATATAAATTGAAAAAGGTTTCGCCTGTATTAATAGAACTTACAAATTAAAGTATAACTGATATGAGTTTGAAGCAGTCATTTTTAGGAGCTTGTATTATGATCGTTGGTCTGTCGTCAAGCGCTCAGAATAACATTCTTAATGCAACCACGCCAGATGAGATGTCTATCAAGACTGATGAACAAATCGCACTGGATAATGATAAACCGCTGCCTTATGGGTATGTTGACAGTCGTGATGTTCTTTGGGGTAAAAATGTATGGGAAATCGTTGATCTTGATGAGCGAGTAAACTTCCCATTATATTATCCTACAGACTCAAATAACATTGGTTCTGATCGTAGATCTTTATATGATGTCTTGGTTTCTAATGTAAAAAAGGGCAACCTTACGATTTATTCAGATTCATACTTTAATGATAAGATTACTTTAGGTGACATTTCAGCTGCAATGTCTAAAGTAGATACCACAGATCTTGGTTATGAGCAGTACAATGCCGGTGAGCAAATAGATGCGCAATACGTAAACAGAAGAGATATATCTGCTGCAGATATAGAGCAGTACTGGATACGTGGTTACTGGTACTTTGATAAACGCCAGGGTGAGCTTAAATATCGGTTAATTGGTCTGGCGCCAGTTGCTCCAGATGTTAACTTTATTGATGATGATGAGCCGGTAATGGTGCCTTTGTTTTGGATATATTTTCCTCAAGCAAGAGAAATTTTACATAAAGCGATGGTCTTTAATCCGCAGAATTCTGCGCAGCCATTGTCCTTTGATCATTTACTTAATGCCCGCCGTTTTAACGGTGTGATATATCAGGTAGATAATATTCAGGGAGATCGTGAAGTTCAGGATTATATAAGTGATAATTCACTTATGCAGCTCTTGGAATCTCAAAGGATAAAAGAGCAAATACGTAATTTTGAATCAGATATGTGGAATTACTAATTTCATTATAAATAATTCTAAAACGTCTTTCTTTACCGAAAGGCGTTTTTTTATGCCTTAATTTTACCTCATGAAAGAAGTTGATTATATCGTGGTGGGTCTGGGACTTGCGGGAATGGCTTTTTGTGAACAGCTGCAAAATCATAACAAAACATTTGTGGTTTTTCATGATGAAAAAGCTGGTGCCAGCAGGGTGGCCGGCGGAGTCTATAATCCAGTTATTCTTAAGCGATATTCGCTGCCCTGGCAAGCAGAAGAACAATTTGATCTCGCAGTTCCTTATTTTAATAATTTAAGCGAAAAATTAGGTGTAAAAGCAGTTTTTTCACTTCCTGTGCTCAAATTATTTTCTTCTGCCGAAGATCAAAATAATTGGTTTGAAGCTTCAGATAAACCCGGTTTATCCCGTTTTATTTCACCTGAAGTCATTCGGGAAAATCTTGATTTTATTGAGGCAAATTATCATTTTGGCCAAGTAAAAGAAACCGGAAGAGTTGATATAAGCCTACTTTTAGATTTCTATATTTCTTATTTAAGTGAAAAATCTTTAATTGAGAAAAGCTTTTTTGAATATTCTAAGTTGGAAATAGCCGAAAATCAGGTGAAATATGCCGATTTTAGGGCTAAAAAGGTGGTTTTTTCTGAAGGTTACGGGATAAAGGAAAATCCATATTTTTCGGCTTTGCCATTAGTGGGCAACAAAGGAGAGTACATCACCATTAAGGCGCCAAAGCTTCAGCTAAACGCGGCTTTGAAATTTTCGTTTTTTATAATTCCGATAGGTAATGACCTTTATAAAGTAGGCGCTACTTTTAACTGGAAGGATAAGGACACCGTTCCTTCTGCTTCTTCCCGAGAGGAAAATTTATCAAAACTGAAAAAAATTATCACTTGCGATTTTGAAGTTGTAGAT
>JBALXG010000275.1:0-4594 GCA_036961055.1 Leeuwenhoekiella sp.
CAAACCATACTCTAGAATCATTTTTAAGAATTTTACGAGTATTAAATTTGGGGTCGAGTATATCGTTTAACGGTTTGTATAAAATAAATTTATTAGAATTTGAATCAAATGTGTAGATCCCGGTATTTGTTGTGAAAATGATACGATCATCCCAGCGCGTCACATTTACATTAAACGGCGATTGTAAGCCGTTTTGATCTGTAAAATGTTCAAGGGCAAAAACGCGTGTTAAATCATCACTTAATTTAAGACGGTAGACTCCTTTATAACCATGACAAACCCAAAAAGTATTATTGGCATCAACTTGTAAAATATCTCTGCCTGATTCATTAAATCCTTTTATTTTTTCATTTAGAGTCCAGTTTCCGTTACTGAAAGTTAATGGGTATAAACCATAATAACTGGCAGCTATAAACGTGTTAGATTTACCCTGCATAGGAATAACTTTCCATATACCATTTGCACCACCTATTCTTACAGGTTTATTTTTGTCAAGATAAAAAAGTCCTTTGTCGTGGCTTATTAGAATATTTCCATTTTGTTTAGTTATAGACCATGCCTGACCTTCAAGATTCTGTACTTTCTCAAAATTTAAAGTATTAATATCGTAATTAGAGATGTCAAATTTTGAATAGAAAACACCAGTATTTGTGGCAAGATAAAGCGTGTTTCTATCCAAATAAATATCTGATATTGATGATGAATCAAAAAGATGTGAAACAGGAGAATTAAACTCAACATAGTCTAAACCATTGTTCATTAAAACCCAAAGGCTATTTTCATCTTGTGAAGATTGAACATCTAAAATTGTTGAGTTGAACAACTTTGAAAAGGAGGGTGGTTTTCTAATAATTTCTCCATTTTGTCTTAGTATCATTAACTTAGAACTAAGTGTGCCAAGTAAATAATCGTTCTTATAGGAGATCGCACTAATTATTTGCTCTTGTTCATTAGGTGTAAAGAGATTTTTATATTGTGTTAATGTGCCTTTATTTCTATCAGCTTTGAATATGACTCCAGCTTTAGTGACAACAAGCACTTCATTTACTTGTTGGGTTGGTAAAAAAGCGACTACAGTGCCCTCATTTTCGGGGAATTTGAAGGATTTTTTAAGACTCATGGTCTGAGGGTCAAATTCCATAATGCCAAAATTCATATCCTGAACATAATAATGATCGCCCACTATTCCAGATTGAATAAAGCGATTATTAGCCTGAATATGAGTGGCTGTATTGCCAGAAATAACAATAAGCTCTGTAAAAGACCTATAAATTAGATACCCTCTAAAATCATGAACCTGCCAGAGATTTTCAATTTTTTCATTGTCCAGCTTTAATTGTTCATTCTGAGAATGATAAGAGTAATTGCCTATTGAATCTCTATTAATAGTTCCTATTTGATTAAAACCGCCAGCATGAACAATTCCATCTTTTGAAGTTATAAGACTACGCACTGTAGAATGATTAGGTAGCGTTACTTTCTGCCATCGCTCACCATCAAATACGAGTACTCCATCATTATTACCAAAATACAGAATACCGTTTTTATCTTCTGTCATTGTCCAGAACTGCCCATCTGCTTGAAAGTCATTCCGGCCATAGTGAGTGATTTTTGGGATAACCCCGTCAGGAGAATTTACCGATTGCGAATAAACGGATGGAATGAAGGTGATGACAATTAAAAGAAACAGTTTGAAAATATATATAAATCGCATATTTCTTAAGAGAATAAAAAGCTGTATTAGGCCTTAACAAAAATAACACTTATTTAATAGAAAATAATTTTTTAAATATTTGTAAATCAAAGGATAATAATTGTTGAAGTAGTCCTGGCGTATATGTTTAACATTCTGACGTAACTCAAGTGTAGTGCTTTTATTAAAAATAGAGATATGGTATTCTAATTTAGACCCCACATAAATTGACATGCAAACGTTTTCGAGATATGATAAAATAAGAATATCATAATCTAACAAACGCGGTTTTTGTTACAAATATCAAATTTTAATAAATCTTAACTACTAATGAGAATTAAAAATTACTTTTTAGTAATGCTTTTGTTCAGTTTCAGTTTAAGCTGGGCGCAAACAAAAGAAATTACAGGAACAGTTTTAGATGGCACCAGCATGCCATTGCCAGGAGCAAATGTGTTAATTAAGGGTACATCAACAGGAACACAAACAGATTTTGATGGAAACTTTAGCATTTCAGCGACATCAGACGATGTTTTAATTGTGTCTTTTGTTGGTTTTGAAAGTCAGGAAATTCCTGTAAGCACAAACTCAACATTTCAGATTACTCTGCAAGAAGATGCGGCTGCACTTGATGAGGTGGTTGTGGTAGGTTATGGTACTCAGAAAAAAAGTGTTGTTACAGGTGCAATCTCCAGTGTTAAAGCTTCAGAAATAGAAAACCTTCCGGTTACTCGCATAGAGCAATCATTGCAAGGAAGAACCTCTGGACTTACTATTGCGGCAAACTCAGGACAACCTGGTTCTTCTTCTACTATACGTATACGAGGTATAACCAGTTTTGGCAATAATGAACCGCTATGGGTAATTGACGGAGTTATCGTAGATGCCGGAGGAATAGGTTATCTAAATCAATCTGATATTGAGTCTATAGAGGTATTAAAGGATGCGGCCTCTCAGGCAATATATGGAGCAAGAGCTGCAGCTGGTGTTATATTAGTCACTACAAAAAAAGGTAGCGCAAATAAACTTACAGTTAATTACACAGGTTATACAGGGTTATCTGGGCCAGCGCGTAAACTTGATTTGCTTAATGGCACACAGTATGCAACATTATATAATGAAAAGTATGTAAATGATTATACCGGTTCACCGGCAGATCTTACGCTTCCGTTTCCTGATGCTGCAAGTATAGGTAGTGGTACAGACTGGCAAGATGTTATTTTTAATAAAAGCGCTGAGCGTACTAATCATGAAGTAAGCTTAAGTGGTGGTAACGAGATTTCTACTTTCTATCTTTCATTTGGTTATTTAGATCAGGAAGGAATTGTTACTAAAGACATTTCACACTATACTCGGAAAAATATTCGACTCAATTCTACCCATAAAATAAACGATATGATAACATTGGGTGAGACTGTAGGATATTCTAATGAAAAGAGCACAGGTTTGGGTAATACAAACAGTGAATTTGGTGGCCCATTGAGTTCTGCTATAAACTTAGATCCACTAACTCCTGTAGTGGTTACAGATCCTAATGTTGCAAACTCCTCTCCTTATTCAAATAATGAAGGCATTATAAGAGATGGCAGTGGTAACCCATATGGTATTTCAAATCTGGTTCTTCAGGAAATGACAAATCCACTGGCTTATATTCAAACTCGTCTGGGTAATTATAGCTGGGCAGATAATTTTGTGGGTAATGTCTATGTTAATCTTGAATTAATACCTGGTTTGAACCTTAAGAGTACATTAGGAGGAAAACTTGCTTATTATGGTAATGAAAGCTTCACACCGGTATCTTATTTAAACAGTTCAACAGTTACCTCGCAGAACAATATCTCAAGAGGTACTAACAGGGGATTTGGATGGAATATTGAGAATACCCTTTCATACGTTAAAGAAATAGGTGATCACAATTTTAGTGTACTATTAGGGCAGGGAACGTATACCGAGAATGATAGTAAAGGTGAAACAGTCACTTACAATAATATTCCTGTTACAAATCGTGATGATGCGGCATTTTTTGATGTACCAGATGATCAGATTATAGCTAGTGCTTATATAGGTACAGAGCACAGAGTAACTTCACTATTTTCTCGACTTACTTATGATTATAAAGAGAAGTACTTATTTACAGGAATTATAAGAAGAGATGGCTCTACTCGTTTTGGTAGTAATAATAAATACGGTTGGTTTCCATCATTTTCTTTAGGATGGGTGCCTACTAAAGAAAACTTCTTTGAGGATAGCGATATATTAAACCAACTTAAAATTCGTGGTGGTTATGGTATTGTAGGAAGTGATGCAATAGGTGACTTCAGATACTTATCTACTATAGGTTCTGGTAGAAATTACACCTTTGGTAATGTAGCCGCAGTAGTTATAGGTAATAGTCCTAATGCTCCTGCAAATCCAGATTTAAAGTGGGAAGAGACGAGACAAACCAATATAGGTTTTGATGCACGTTTACTAGGTAATGTAACCCTAACAGTTGATTTGTATAAGAAAAAAACTGTAGGTATTCTTCAGGACTTAAGACTTCCCGGCTATGTAGGTGCTACGGGAAACCCTGCAGCAAATGTAGCTGATATGGTTAACAAAGGGTTAGATGTAGAGTTAGGCTATAATAAATCAATTGGTGACTTGAATATTTCTGCAAATGCCAACTTTTCATATCTGGAAAATGAGGTGACTTATCTGGGTGAAGGCATTGATTTCCTTTCTGGAGGGGAAACTATTCAATCTGGGAACTATCCTATAACGCGTACTGCAGTGGGACAATCTTTTAATGACTTTTACGGTTTCAAAACAAACGGTATTTTTCAAAATCAGGCAGAGATTGAAAATTATGTAAATTCTCAGGGACAGGTTATTCAGCCTAATGCTGTGCCAGGCGATTTT
>JBALXG010000276.1:0-4591 GCA_036961055.1 Leeuwenhoekiella sp.
TTTATATTCTATATTAATTGCCATCTCTGAAATTTTCAATTGGAATATTTGTAACTGCCCATTCTTCAACAATGGCGCTACAGCTGTCCCCTTTTGGTGCCTGAATACCAAAGCCTATAAAAGTAGATTTAGCCATTTTCATCCCAAAAGCTCTAACAAATCGCCATAAATTTCCATCTAAAGAATAGTGTAATCCAAAAAAATCTTTTTTCCGTGTAATCCTTAACCAGCAGCTGTTTCCTTCAAGTAATTCCCCATTTGCATCATCAGACCATTTGTTTGTAATAACAGATACAACATTATATTTTTTATCAACTCCTAATTCTACTGCCAGTTTAATCCATTTTGCGCTGTCCTGCCTTACCATCAAAAATGCCGCATCAAATGCTGTTGACCCTTTACTGGTCAGTTTTGCTTTAATTGTAAAATCTCCATCCTGAGTTTGATAGTACAACGCAGCGCTATCTTTAATATATGCCTCGTATTTACAAATAAAATCAGTATTTGGATTTGCCTCTAAGCTGTATGAATTATTTTCTTCAACTATATGACAAGGATTTATAGATTTCATATTTTATGTCAGATTTTAGTCATTTAAACAATTCTAACTTGAAAGCGTCATGCTGAACTTGACTGAGCAACTCATCCTGCCTGATGTGAGACCCTGAATCAAATTGAGGGTGACTAGAATTTATAAATTATGATAATTACGGATAGAGTATTAATATTCTCTTTCAGACTCCTAAAACCTCCCCAAAACCACTTAAAATCGATCAAAATCTGTTGAAAATCGGTTTATTTCTCACTTAATTCATAGGTTTTATCCAAGTAATCAAGCGCCAGAGCATAAGCTCCCAGACAAATTGCTTCGCTGGTTCCTAGTTGGGTCACACCAATGGGAATACGTTTTTCCTGGTCATATCTTGCAGTTTTAGAACTATAGGGCACAGCTACAAACTGAACCTTTTTTTCTAAAAAGCGCTCAAATGATTCCGGATTATCAATATCATAAACCTTTGAAATCACTCGGGGAATCACCGCATTATTCAAATCAGTTATTGCTCCGTTTAAATGTTCTACCACTTTTGGCACAATAAATTTTGCTGCGCCAGAAATTCCGCCACCTATTACGATAGGCCCGTCTATTATAGTTATGACGTTTGCCAGCGATTCTCCTATAACAACCGCCATCTCTTCAAAAGAATCAATTGCTGCCTGCTTATCACCTTTTTGTGTGCCACAGGCTATATTATAGATCTCTTTAGGAGTGTATGTTTTTTCATCTCCAGACGTTTCAGTATACACGCGCTGTATGGCTCGTATACTCACGCTCTCTTCGGCAATTAACTTGGTTTTTAAGAAATTTCGCGTAAGCCATATTTCGCCGGCGGCAGAATTATCACCCAGACAAATCTGGTTATTTATAACTAATCCTGCTCCATAACCGGTACCCAGCGTAATCCCCAGAAGGTTACTATAAACTTTATCAATTCCCTTATTTTTTAAAGCTGAATTAATGCGCGGTAAAAAGCCTGCAACCGCTTCGCCATAGGCAAACAAATCGCCGTCATTATTAATAAGCGTGGGAATTTTAAATATTTCTTCTAGCATAGGTCCCAGCGCAATACCTCCTTTAAAAGAAGGAAAATTAGGCAGATCGCCTATAATACCGTTTACATAATCTGCCGGCCCGGGAAAGGCAAAACTTATAGCCACCGGTTTATTAGGAAGAATTGCATTTTTAACCTCTTTAAATCCCTGAATTATGGTTTTAAGACATTTATCAAGTTCTAAAGCATAAGCCGGTAATATTATGGGTTTTATGATTTCTTTACCCAGTTGTAAAGCTGAAAAGACAAAGTTTGTTCCGCCGGCATCCAGCGTCATGACTATTCTTTTGTCGCTATAGACATTATTCATAAAGCATATTTTTTGTACATAAGCCTTACCATTTTGGTTTTATATGCTAGTTTATTAATTATTATTTTAGACTGATAACCGCTGCATAACCTCCGTTTTTCACCATTTTAACAGTGATTTTTTGATATGATTCAACTTCAGTTTCTTTCTTTTTATAATCCATTGCCTGACGTTGTGCATTGATTCCATCTTCAAAAGAAGTTATCTTGTACTTTTCTCCCTTCTTTAAAAAGTCTAGTGATATGGTAAATTCTCTTTCAGTTTCTTCGCTGTTTGTCATTCCGCCTATAAACCATTGCTCGCCCTTGCGCTTTGCAACAATTGCATACTCGCCAATTTTAGCATCAAGAACCACCGTTTCATCCCAGGTTGTGGGAACGCTTGTGATAAATTCTGTACATTCTTTTTCTCGGTAATAATTAGTAGGGTTATCTGCCAGCATTTGTAAGCCGCTCTCAAAGATCACAAATAGCGCCATCTGGTAAGCGCGCGTCCCTACACCGGCAGAATTTGGTCTTTCGCTATAATAAATTTCGGGTTGCATACTTATCATCGCGCCCGGCGTAAAATCCATCGGGCCTACAGCATTGCGCATAAATGGAAGATAAACGCTGTTATCTGGAACGGCACGACCCATTTGCTCAAGACCTAAAACACCCTCATAAGACAAAACATTAGGATATTTTATCTCAAGACCTGCAGGTTTAAAAGCGCCATGAAAATCAACAAACATCTCATGTTTTGCCGCTTCCTTAGCTACGCGCTCATAAAAATTAACCATCCACTGGTCACTGCGATCCATAAAATCAATTTTTACTCCTGCAATTCCCCAGTCATGAAATGTTTTAAACAATTCAAAATTATGCTCTACGGTAAGCCATGTGAGCCAAAGAATAATTTTTACATTTTTTGCTTTAGCATATTTTATCAATTCGAAAAGATCAATATCAGGATTTGGCGTATATGGATCTGTGGTTGATTTTGCCCAGCCTTCATCCATAATGATATAAGGAACACCAAATTCTGAAGCAAAATCTATAAAATATTTATAAGTATCTTCATTAAAGCCGGACACAAAATCAACATGATATGGCGATGCACCATTCCACCATTCCCAGCTTGCCTGCCCCGGTTTTATCCATGAAGTTTCTTTGAGAATATTGGGCTGAGCAAGTTTTAAGGTAAGTGTATTAGTCAACAAATCACTGTCTTTATTTGTAACCAAAAAATAACGCCACGGCAGTGAACGCTTACCGGTAGTTTGCGCGATATAATCTGCCTGCTTTGTAATTTTCATACTGCGATCGCCATCATCTTCAAATTCTAGCGGAGTTAAAGGAAACTCGCCCTGCAACTCATTTGCATGTTCGACGTTGATAAACATCGCAGGATAATCTGTAACGTCAGATTCTGACAAAAGGATTTTGAATTTTTCATTTTCCAGAAGAACAGGTAGTGTAGATTTATTTAAACCTACTTTAAAATCGCTGGTTTCAAGTTGTGAATAAGGATATTCATAAGAAGTCTTAAAAGAAGGAGTTTGCTGAAGATGCGCTGTATAATTTTCGGGTAGATTTACTATAAAATCCTCCTTTTTAACCTCAATATCTCCTTTTATTTTCGTGATAAATCGGTATGCCACACCTTCATTAAAAACCCTGAATTCTACCGAATAATCATCTTTAAAATCTAGTAGCAGCATTTTATAATTATTGCTAACCGTGCTAAATTTCATTGGGATAACCGGCGTTATTTGTTCATTAACTTCCTTAACGGTTTGCTTTTTAAGTTTGGGTTTTTCTCCCAGTACGCGATTTTTAAGATGCAGCGCCAGGGTATTATCATTAAAGACCGTTTCATCATTTTTAAATACTGAATACGTAATCTTATCGCCCAATTTTACAGATACCTGCAGATCGCCGTTGGGAGATTTCACTTCAAAATTCTGCCCACAGCAACTACCGATAAATGCCAAAAGACAGATTATAATAAACACCTTTTTAGTCATCACTTTTAGTTTTATCAGCAACAAAATTGAGTAAAAGCGGGAACGCGGGATAGGTCATATTGTGCCCATAACCCTGCATTTCATATTGTGTAATATCTTTCTGGCCGGCGACCTTCATCATTCTGTAGAAATAAGCATTCTCTTCATAACGGCCCAGCATTTCCATTTCACGATCACCCGTAATTAGCAATGTAGGCGGGGCATCGCCGCGTACATAATACAACGGCGCCCATTTATCTACAATAGGCTGTTCTCCCGGAATACCACGCTCTGCACGAATCGTGAAGTGCGTTATTGTATGCCCGCTAAAAGGCGCAAGACCAGCAACGGTATTTGCATCAATGTCATATTTTTTCAGTTTGCTTTTATCCATTACCGTCATTAAAGCCAGATAGCCGCCGGCAGAATGTCCCGAAACAAAAATCTGCTTAGTATTACCATTATATCGGTTAATATTTTTAAAAACCCAGGCGACCGCGGCTGCCGCGTCTAAAACACTCACTTCAGCCTTAACCTGAGGAGAAAGTCTGTAACCCACGCCTACAATGCAATATCCTTTCTCTTTCAACGCCTCGGGAATCTCTTTTTCGCCGCCGGTAAGACCACCGCCGTGAAACCAAATTATCACAGGCACATCTCCCGCATCTAATGGATAATAAATAT
>JBALXG010000277.1:0-4586 GCA_036961055.1 Leeuwenhoekiella sp.
ATCAAGTGTATGCTCAGTAAGATCCTTTTCGCCATTTATACCATACATAATCTGCATTTTCTCATCCTTATCAGGAATAAGATCTATAATAAACTGTAAAAACTTTTTAGCAGATTTAGTATGACCCAGATTAGAAATCACACGTATAACCATAGACGCATCACGCACCCAGCAGAACCTGTAATCCCAGTTGCGCACCTCCCCTATTGTTTCAGGCAGTGATGTTGTGACAGCAGCAAGAACGGCTCCTGACTTTTCATAAGTAAGCACTTTTAAAGTCAATGCGCTACGCATTATTTCATTTTGATAATGAGGATATTTTGTACTAAGATCGCTCCAGTTCATCCAGTAAACCTTAGTGCGCTGAAATTTTAAATAAGCCCTATCAAGCGTTTGCGGCATTAATTTCTCATGATACGCTATAGAAATAAATGCATTACGATCAAGTGTTATTTTTTGCCGTTCTAATATAGCAATGTGCTCAAGATCTGTATAAAGATAGAGGGAATCATATTTGCCATCTTCGGTAATACTTTCAAGATATTCTCCTTGGTTACTGGTTCTTGTATGCTGTTGTCCATATTCTAGTTTAGGATCATAAATCACAGTGAATTCTGGTGTGCCTTCGATTAATCTGATAAAACGAATAATATCTGGTGGTGCATAAAAGCTACCGTCTCTCTTTTCATATCTTGGCATAAAATCAATCACCTGAAAAGAATCAGTTCCATTATCAAAAGTGGTATTTAAAATATTTGTATCCCAAAGATATTCCTGGCTTATTTTATAATTGTCACTTACTTCAAAACTTAGGCTACCACCTTTATCATCATCAAGTATTTTAGCAAATACAGAAGCCGAATCAAAAATGGGAAGACAGCACCAATCTATTGAGCCTGTTTTTGATATTAATGCAGCGCTTTTGCAGTTTCCTATTATTCCATAATCTAAATTGTCCATATGTATCTTAAAAGTTCTTTAATGCAATAGTTAAACCGCTCATATTTTCCGAAATTTAAGCAATATCTAAAAAACAACGTCCAACTAAATTTTTTATGAGTAAAACTATAATAATATCCAATAGACTACCACTACAATTAAAAATTGAAAATGACAAGGTACAGGCCACTCCCAGCATAGGAGGATTAGCCACAGGTATGAAATCTGTTCATAGCGATGGCAATGGTGTCTGGATAGGCTGGACAGGACTTACAGAAGAAGAAATCCCTGTAAATTTAATGGATGATGTTATAGATGAAGCCTTAAAAGAACAGTGTATTCCCGTTTCTCTTTCTCAAAAAGAAATTGATGGCTTTTATTACGGCTTTAGTAATCGTACCATCTGGCCTCTTTTTCATTATTTTATGGAATTTACCGAGTTTGAGCAGACAAGCTGGGAAAGCTACAAGCAGGTAAATGAAAAATATGCTGAAGTCGTTCTTGAGAATATAGAAGAAGGTGACACAATCTGGATTCATGATTACCAGCTTATGTTGCTTCCGCAACTCATCAAAGCAAAGAGACCTGATGTCTCAATAGGATTCTTTTTACATATTCCATTTCCTTCTTATGAAGTATTTAGAACGTTGCCGTGGAGAGAAGAAATTCTTAAAGGACTTTTAGGAGCAGATCTTATAGGTTTCCATACGTATGATTATGAGCGCCATTTTTTAAGTTCGGTAAGACGTATTCTGCGTTATGAAATTAATTTTAATGAGGTAGTTATAAAACATCGCATTGTAGCGGTAAATTCATTCCCAATGGGAATTGATTATGACAAATTTGCTGACGCTGCTGCGCAACACGACCGTGATATTAAGGGACAATCAGAACTTCAGCGCAGGCTAGATCTACATCTTGATGCCACACCAGACGCTAAGATGATATTGTCAATAGACAGACTGGATTATACAAAAGGTATTGCAAACCGCTTAAGAGCTTATGAGTACTTTCTGGAGAAATATCCTGATTTTAAGGAAAAAGTTAGATTAGTAATGCTGGCTGTACCATCAAGATCTAATGTGCCACAATACCAACTTTTGAAAAAAGAAGTAGATGAACTTGTAGGCAGAATTAACGGTAAATTTGCTTCAGTAAGCTGGACGCCCATCTGGTATTTCTATCGTTCTATGCCTTTTGAAAATCTTATCGACCTGTACACCAGTTGTGAAGTAGCGCTCCTTACTCCTATACGAGACGGAATGAATCTTGTAGCTAAAGAATATATTGCTACACGAACAAATCAAACCGGAGTTTTAATTTTAAGCGAAATGGCAGGTGCAGCACAAGAAATGAATGAAGCGCTCATAATCAACCCTAATAACTTTGAGCAAATCGCTGATGCTATGAAAACGGCTATAGAAATGCCGGAAGCAGAACAGATAAAGCGCAATACTTCCTTACAAAAACGCCTTAAACGCTATAATGTAGAGAAGTGGGCAGAAGACTTTATAACAAACCTTCATGAAACGCGTGAGCGAACAGCTTTAGTAAAAGCAAAAAGGATAAATACTGAAGTACAGGAAAAAATACTCACAGCCTATGAAAAAGCCGAAAAACGTATACTTTTTCTCGATTATGACGGTACATTAAGAGGTTTTGTAAATAATCCGGAAGAAGCAGAGCCTGATGAAGAAATGCTAAATCTTATAAAAACACTTCAAAGTACAAAAAATACTGAAGTTGTAATTATAAGTGGTCGTGACAGATTTACTTTAGGTACCTGGTGGAATGATGTTCCTATAACACTTATTGCAGAGCATGGTGTCTGGAAACGTGTAACAGGCGGGGAATGGGAAATTACAGAAAATGTAAAAAAAGACTGGATGCCACAGGTAAGACCTATTTTAGAAAGTTTTGTAGATCGCACTCCAGGTACTTTTATAGAAGAAAAAAATTATTCACTTGCTTTTCATTATCGTAAGGCAGATCCAGAACTGGGAGAAAAAAGAGCAAATGATCTTTCTACCGTTATTAAAGAATTGACCAGTTCACATGAGCTGAGTGTTCTTGACGGTAACAAAGTACTAGAAATAAAAACCAGCGGGGTTCACAAAGGTAAAGCAGTAACTAATCATATTTTTAAACAAAATTATTCCTTCATTTTTTCTATAGGCGATGATTGGACAGACGAGTTTATGTTTAATGATTTACCTGAAGAAGCGTACACCGTAAAAGTAGGATTGCATAAAACGGCTGCAAAATATTACGTTGATGATACAGATCAGGTACGTGATCTTTTAAAAGCCTTCGCAGCACGCGGATAAAAATAAAAAAAATCAAATCTTAACTAAATTTTTACATGAGAATACTTTCAACCCTAACATTATTACTGTTTTTTATAGTAAATACTAACGCTCAGAATACTGTTCCACCTTCAACAGACTTAAAACTTTATGATATTATTGATGCTGTTTCTGCAGACCACATAGAAACAGATGTACGCAAACTAGTAGGTTTTGGTACCCGAAATACTTTTAGCGATACAGTAAGTGATACGCGTGGTATTGGCGCTGCCAGAAGATATGTAAAGTCAGAATTTGAGAAAACATCTGAAGGTTGTGGAGGTTGTCTTGAAGTTTTTTACCAGAAAGATCTCGTTACTAAAGATATGGGAAGCCGAGTGCCACATGATGCCTATGTCGTTAATGTTGTGGCGGTACAACGGGGTACTAAATATCCTAATCGCTATATATTAATGAGTGGTGATATAGATTCTCGTGCGAGCCACGCTGTTGATTTTACAACAGATGCACCCGGTGCTAATGATAACGCAAGTGGTATGGCGGGCACAATGGAAGCTGCCCGAGTATTATCAAAATACAAATTTGAAAATAGTATTATTTACGTAGGATTGTCTGGTGAAGAACAAGGTCTTTTTGGCGGTGCTGGCTTAGCAGCTTACGCAAAAGAAAAAGGCTGGGATATTATAGGGATTTTTAATAACGATATGATAGGCAATATCACAGGTGTTGATGGCGTGGTAAGCAACCGCGATTTCAGGATTTTTTCTGAACCTGTTCCACCTAACGAGACGGAAGAACAGCGTCGTTTACGTCGCTTTTATGGTGGTGAAGTTGACGGAATTTCGCGACAGCTTGCCAGATATATTCATAAAAATGTGAAAGATTATATGCCAGAAATGAATCCTATGATGGTTTATCGATTAGATCGGTTTGGTCGCGGGGGCCATCATCGTCCTTTTAATGATTTGGGTTATGCCGGTGTTAGAATTATGGAAGCGCATGAAAATTATACACACCAGCATCAGGATGTACGTAAAGAAAATGGGATAGAATATGGTGATGTAATTGAACATGTAAATTTTGATTATGCTAAAAAGCTTACTGCTGTTAATGCTATTAATCTTGCCAGCATTGCATGGGCGCCACCCGCTCCTAAGAATGTAGAAATAGGTGGAATTGTAGAAGCAGATGTAAAACTAAAATGGGATAAAGTAGATGGCGCTGTAGGTTATAAAATTTATTGGAGGGACACAACATCTCCTACTTGGGATAACAGCCGATACGTAGGCGATCTTACTCAATTTACACTTACAGGAATTGTTATTGACAATTCATTTTTTG
>JBALXG010000278.1:0-4582 GCA_036961055.1 Leeuwenhoekiella sp.
CGATTTGAAAATGGCAAAATGGTTGAGCGCTGGGGAAGTTCAGATGAGCTTGGCATTCTTAAGCAATTGGGTGTAGAAGCAATAGCTTAATTTTATTTTTTAGGAAGCAGAAATTGTGCTAACATCGCATCAAATGATTTATGCACGATGAACAACCTGCTTTCTTATATTAAAAAAAAAACCAATCTTCCTGAGGCTGGTATCAATAGTACGATACAATTGCTTCAGGAAGATTGTACTATACCCTTTATTTCCAGATATAGAAAAGAGCGCACCGGCAATTTAGACGAAGTTCAGATAGGTGATATTGTAAAATTTAAAGAACAATTTGAAACGCTTGAAAAGCGAAAAGTCACCATTCTAAAAGCGCTTCAAGAACAAGAAGCATTAACTGGCGAACTTAAAAAGCAAATTGAAAATACTCAGGATTCCACCACACTGGAAGATTTGTATTTGCCGTTCAAGAAAAAACGCAAGACCAAAGCTGAAACTGCCCGGAAAAACGGACTAAAGCCATTGGCGAAAATTATCATGGCGCAAAATGCGACCAATCTAGATCATACCGCACAAAAATATATAGCTAAAGAAGTAACTTCTACAGACGAAGCTTTAGAAGGCGCGGGCCACATTATAGCAGAATGGATTAATGAACGTACTGATATTCGTAATCAATTGCGTAACCAGTTAGAGCGCCATGCAATACTCACCACAAAGGTCATAAAATCGGCTGAAAAGGATGAAAAATCGCAAAAATACCGCGATTATTTCGATTGGAATGAAGCATTAAATCGGTGTCCTTCTCACCGCTTTCTGGCTATTTCGCGCGCAGAGCAAGAAGGTTTTGTACGTGTAAAAGTGGAGATTGATGATGAAAAAGCGCTTGAAAACATCAAAAATCGGGTAATAAAGTCAAATAACGCTTGCGCGGACCAAATACAACTTGCGATTGCAGATGCGTACAAACGCTTGCTTTTCCCCGCTCTTTCTAACGAAATATTAAACACTGCAAAAGAAAAAGCAGATGCTGAAGCAATTCAGGTTTTCGCTAAAAATTTAAAACAACTCTTATTAGGTTCGCCGCTGGGCGAAAAGCGTATTCTTGCCATAGATCCCGGTTTTCGCACTGGTTGCAAAGTGGTTTGCCTTGATGAACAGGGCGGTTTAAAACATAACGAAACAATTTATCCGCATCCTCCCAAAAGTGATCTTAACGGTGCGAGCAAGAAAATAAGTTTTCTGGTTAATGCTTATAAAATTGACGCAATTGCAATAGGTAACGGTACTGCCTCCCGGGAAACCGAACGTTTTATTCGTAAAATTCCGTTTCAACAAGACATGCAGGTTTTTGTGGTGAGCGAGGCTGGTGCTTCCATTTATTCAGCTTCTAAGATCGCTCGTGATGAATTTCCCAATTATGATGTGACCGTGCGTGGAGCGGTTTCAATCGGTCGTCGTTTGCAGGATCCGCTGGCAGAATTGGTTAAAATCGATGCAAAATCGATTGGAGTTGGTCAATATCAGCACGATGTAGATCAAACCAAATTAAAAAATGAACTTGATCGCGTTGTAGAAACCTGTGTAAATGCCGTTGGCGTAAACATCAATACAGCAAGTGTTCCCTTGTTGAGTTATGTTTCCGGAATTGGCCCAAAACTCGCCGAAAACATTGTTGCATTAAGAGATGAAAAAGGTGCTTTTGCTTCGCGAAAGGACATTCTGGATGTTCCGCGTTTGGGCGGAAAAGCTTTTGAACAAGCAGCCGGTTTTCTGCGAATTAAAGATGCTAAGAATCCACTGGATGATTCTGCCGTACATCCTGAAAGCTATGCTGTAGTGGAGAAAATGGCCAAAGATGAGCGAAAAACGGTTTCAGAATTAATAGGAAATAAATCGATTTTAAAAGAAATTGATTTAGCCAAATATCAAACTGAAACTATAGGTTTGCCTACGCTAAAAGACATAATCAACGAACTCGAAAAACCCGGATTAGACATACGATCTGAAGCTAAAGTTTTCACGTTTAATCAAAATATAAAGACAATAAACGATCTGGAAATCGGTCAATTATTGCCCGGAATCGTCAATAATGTGACTAATTTTGGCGCTTTTGTAGATGTGGGAATTAAAGAAAGTGGACTTATCCACATTTCAAATCTCGCAGATGGTTATGTTTCAGATGTGAGCGCGCATATAAGTTTGCATGAGCAGGTGGTGGTAAAAGTTCTGGAAGTTGATATTTCGCGAAAGCGTATTCAATTAAAATTGGTGAAGCTCAATGAATAACTTGAAAGACCTGCAAGGTTTGACCTGCGAGGTTTCAAAAACCTTGTAGGTCTTGCGTAACTCCATTGAGAATGTTTAAATAATAGAAAGTTCAAGCAAAACCTACAAGGAACCGGTTAAGCCGGAATACCTTGCAGATTAACATAGCATGGCTTGAAGTTTAGTCAGTTTTAGAAATTGTATCAAGAACCTTAAACCCACAAGGTTTGACCGACCTGCGAGGTTTCAAAAACCTTGTAGGTCTTGCGTAACTCGATTGAGAATGTTTAAATAATAGAAAGTTCAAGAAAGACCTACAAGGAACCGGTTAAGCCGAAATACCTTGCAGGTTAGCATAGCACGCACTTAGTTTAGTCAGTTTTAGAAATTGTATCAAGAACCTAAACCTGCAAGGTTTGACCTGCGAGGTTTTCAAAACCTTGTAGGTCTTGCGTAACTCGATTGAGAATGTTTAAATAATAGGAAGTTGAAGCAAAACCTACAAAGAACCGGCTAGGCCGGAAAACCTTGCAGGTTAGCATAGCACGGACTTTAGTTTAGTCAGTTTTAGAAATTGTATCAAGAACTAAACCTACACACTTTGACCTGCAAGGTTTCAAAAACCTTGTAGGTCTTAATCGAAGAAGAAAAACCTACAAGGAACCGGCTAAACCGGAATACCTTCCAGGTTTACTGAAAACAAAACTATGCTTAAAATAGCTTATCACCCCATTTACAAACACCCATTGCCGGAAGGCCATCGTTTCCCGATGCTAAAATATGAGTTGCTACCTAAACAACTTTTACATGAAGGCACTTGTACGGAAGCCAACTTCTACCAGCCCGATTTGCCAGATGAAAATAATATCCTGGCAGTTCACACCGCAGCATATTTCACCAATTTAAAAGCGCTTAATCTTGACCGAAGAGTAGCCCGGAAAATAGGATTTCCACTATCTGAAGAATTGGTGCGACGCGAGCAAATAATTGCGCAAGGAACTATCTTAGGTTGTGATTATGCTTTACAATACGGAATCGCTTTTAATATCGCCGGCGGAACGCATCATGCGTATAGCGATCATGGGGAAGCATTTTGTTTATTGAATGATCAGGCGATTGGCGCTCGCTATTTACAAAATACTTCGACAGGCTCAGCAAGACAAATGCGAAAAATCCTCATTGTAGATCTGGATGTGCATCAGGGAAACGGCACTGCCGAAATCTTTCGAAATGATGCTTCGGTTTTTACATTTTCTATGCATGGCGCGGGTAATTATCCATTTAAAAAGGAAATTTCAGATCTTGATATCGCAGTTCCTGATGGAAGCGGCGATGCGGCTTATTTGGGACTTTTAAAAGAAACGCTGCCGCAGTTAATTAAAGATGTGAAACCTGATTTTATCTTTTACCTCAGCGGTGTAGATATTCTGGAAACCGACAAACTTGGTCGTTTAAACTGCACTGTTGAAGGCTGCAAAGAACGTGATCGATTTGCTCTACAAACTTTTCGCGAAAGCGGAATCCCTGTGCAGGTAAGTATGGGCGGCGGCTATTCTCCAGAAATCAAAACCATCATTGGGGCGCACGCAAATACGTATAGACTAGCTAAGGAGATTTATTTCTAATTTTGAAGTGCTCTTGATGGTTTTTTATAAGGAGCTATGGGTTCAATTAACGATTCTTTAGGTAAATAGTGCTCACTAAATTTATCATGAACCTGATTAAACCAAGTTACTTTGTATAAAATAGAAGGTACAATGCGCTTTGGTGTTCCATCTTTCTCATAAAAAGAATTTTTCTCTTCTTCCTCTTTCAAACCTGTTATTACAAGTTCAGGGCATCTGAAAGTTGGATATTTAAAAGAATTCAATATAATTTTTCTGCTTTCAAGTTTAGCAGTTTTAAATTGTACGATTTTTCCAAATTCATAGTTTGACGTTTGATAATTTGCAACTTCTTGAATCAAAGTTTTATAGTCATCTGGTTTATCTTTATTTTTCTTTATAAAATGCAGATCAGAGTATGAAACTAGAAAATTTTGATAAAGTATAGCTTCTTCGAAACTACTCTTATGCTCATTAAAATAGATACACTTATATTTAATTTGAGAGGCAATTTGTGCATCTGTAATCGCAGAACTGTATATTTTTTTTCGTTCATCTTCAATAGTAATATCTTTTATTACCATTAACGGAGGAAATTGATCACTGAAAGACTCGTAATCTGGCTGAAAAGAAATGGTAAGAGGGTGAGATTTCAACGTGACAATATCTCCTATTTTATAAATATTCAAAGTAAAGTGTATTAATTAGTTACGCTA
>JBALXG010000279.1:0-4567 GCA_036961055.1 Leeuwenhoekiella sp.
AATTTTTTATTCTCCTAAGTTAACAATAAAATAAGTAATTTTAAGTTAAAGACGATTTTAGAATTAGATTGTTGCAAAATTATCTGCTTAAATACATTTTTCTACGTGCATAAAGATCATAAAACTGATCATCCTTAAGACTTTCAATAAAAAGAATACTTTCTCCTGTACTTTTCATTTCCGGCCCAAGTTTCTTATTTACATTATGAAATTTATCAAATGAAAAAACCGGTTGTTTTATGGCATATCCATTAAGTTTAGGCTTAAAATCAAAGTCGGTTACTTTATTAACCCCTAACATTACTTTAGTAGCATAATTAACATAAGGTTCGCCGTAAGCCTTAGCTATAAATGGAACCGTACGGGATGCTCTTGGGTTTGCCTCAATGATGTAAACCATATCATCCTTAATAGCAAACTGAATATTTATAAGACCTACAGTATTAAGAGCTAAAGCTATTTTATGTGTATGATCTTTTATTTGTTGCAGTACTAAATCGCCAAGATTAAAAGGAGGTAGCAATGCATTAGAATCACCAGAATGAATACCGCAGGGTTCTATGTGTTCCATAATCCCAATGATATATACATTCTCACCATCACAAATCGCATCTGCTTCAGCTTCAATTGCACCGTCAAGATAATGGTCAAGTAAAAGCTTATTATTAGGTATTTTTCGTAATAAATCTACTACGTGTTCTTCTAACTCATCCCTATTGATAACTATTTTCATTCCCTGCCCTCCAAGAACATAAGAGGGTCTTACTAATAATGGAAAATCAAGTCGTTCTGATACAGCAAGAGCCTCCTCTGCTGTCTCAGCGACATCAAATTCTGGATAAGGAATATTATTTTCCTGTAAAAGTCTTGAGAAACTTCCTCGATCTTCAGCTAAGTCAAGAGCTTTATAACTTGTACCTATGATTTTGATTCCGTAACGATCCAGTTTTTCAGCAAGCTTAAGAGCAGTTTGCCCACCAAGTTGAACGATAACGCCTTCAGGTTTCTCGTGACGTATTATATCATATATATGCTCCCAAAAAACGGGCTCAAAGTACAATTTATCTGCTATATCAAAATCTGTGGATACTGTTTCAGGATTACAGTTAATCATTATCGTTTCATAACCACATTCTGCAGCAGCTAAAACTCCATGAACACAGCAATAGTCAAACTCAATCCCCTGCCCTATTCGGTTAGGTCCAGAGCCTAAAACAACAACTTTTTTCTTAGCAGAAACCTTACTTTCATTGTCTGAAAATGGTTCGCCTGAAGTGAGTTGCATGTCATTCTCAAAAGTTGAATAAAAATATGGAGTCTGTGCAACAAATTCTGCTGCGCAGGTATCTACAAGTTTATAAACTCTGTTGATTTTTAATTCATCACGCTTATTGTATACTTCACTTTCTAGACAGTCAAGCATATGAGCTATTTGCCTGTCTGCAAAACCTTTTTGCTTTGCCTCAAGAAGTAAATCCCTTTGAAGAGTATTTATATCAAATTTTGAAATTTCTTTTTCAAGCGCATCCAGTTCTTCATATTGTTTTAGAAACCACATATCAATTTTTGTGATTTCATGAATACGACTTAATGGGATACCAATTTGTATGGCATCATAAATAACAAAAACGCGATCCCAGGAAGGATTTGTTAACTTATCTATTATAACATCATAGTTTTTCTCACCTTTACCATCTGCTCCTAAGCCATTGCGTTTAATCTCTAGAGATTGTGTAGCTTTATGTAATGCTTCCTGAAAGGAACGGCCTATACCCATTACTTCGCCCACAGACTTCATCTGTAAGCCTAACGTACGTTCACTACCTTCAAACTTATCAAAATTCCATCTTGGAATTTTCACAATAACATAATCTAAGGTTGGTTCAAAAAGTGCAGATGTTGACTTGGTTATTTGATTATCAAGTTCATCAAGATGATAGCCTATAGCGAGTTTTGTTGCTATTTTTGCAATAGGATAACCTGTAGCTTTTGAAGCCAGGGCTGATGACCTGGATACTCTTGGGTTTATTTCAATTGCAATAATATCTTCATTAGTATCTGGACTTACTGCAAACTGAACATTACATCCTCCCGCAAAATCACCTATGCTTCGCATCATATGAATAGCGAGATCACGCATTCTTTGGTAAGTGGTATCACTTAGAGTCATTGCCGGTGCCACAGTTATAGAATCCCCGGTATGAATACCCATGGGATCCATGTTTTCTATAGTACAAATGATAACAACATTATCATTTTTATCACGCAAAAGCTCGAGCTCATACTCTTTCCAGCCTAATAGCGCTTTATCTATGAGTACCTGATGAATAGGTGAAGCCTCAAGACCACGGGTAAGTAATTCATCAAATTGTTCAGCATTATGTACAAAAGAGGCTCCTGAGCCTCCTAAAGTAAATGAAGGTCTAATAACTAAAGGAAAACCGAATTCCTGGGCTATTTCTTTACCGTCAAGATAACTACCGGCTATTTTTGCAGGTGCAACGGGTACACCTATTTTATTCATTAGAGTTTTAAACTTATCCCTATCTTCGGTAATATTTATTGCATCAATATCAACCCCAATAATCTTAACGTCAAAATCATTCCAAATTCCCTTCTCATCTGCCTCAATGCATAAATTAAGTGCAGTTTGTCCTCCCATAGTAGGCAATACAGCATCTATTTGAGGATGTTCCTTTAAAATTTTAACGAGTGATTTTGTCGTAAGTGGTAACAAATAGACATGATCTGCCATCGCAGGATCTGTCATAATTGTTGCAGGGTTAGAATTTATTAAAATGGTCTCTATACCATCTTCACGTAATGAACGTAAAGACTGAGATCCAGCGTAATCAAATTCACAGGCCTGGCCTATAACTATAGGCCCAGAACCGATGATCAAAACAGATTTTAGGTTTTGGTTTTTAGGCATTGTATGCTAATATTAACAGGTTTAGTCAAAAATACGAGTGGAAAGGTTATAAAAAAAGGTGTTACTAAAATTAGTAACACCTTTTTATTAAATGGAAATCAACCATTATTTTTTATGTCTTAGCTCAGAAGATACAGATAACTTTTTTCTACCTTTAGCTCTTCGACGTGCTAAAACTTTACGGCCGTTAGCAGACGCCATACGCTCGCGAAATCCGTGCTTATTTCTTCTTTTTCTCTTTGAAGGTTGAAACGTTCTTTTCATTTTGTATCTTCTTTTATCTTCCTAAACTTTCTTATACATTAATTTGGAAGCTACCCTCCCAAAAGCTGGGCGCAAATATACAAAGAGTTTTTACTTAGGCAAACGGAAATTTTAATTTTTTTTGATACTTTTTAGTACCTTTGCCAGCCTAAGAATAAAACCTTTATAAGTATTGCTAATTAAAACCAATTATTTAATTACTAAAGTCTTTTAAACCTTAGGATTAGAAACAAAAACAATCTATTTAAAATATAAAAATGTTCAATAAAAATATTAAACTGGTTCTATTTATAGTTATTTTAGGTCTTGCTGTTTGGCAATTTATAGAGCGTGAAATAGGTAATGGCATAATGCTTGTCCTTTTATCTCTCATTTTTATATTGATATATTATAAAAATGAAATCATCGTACTCGCTTTTTTAAGACTTAGAAAACAAGATTTTCCAGGAGCTCAAAGGTGGCTCGCTAAAATTAAAAATCCTGAAACTGCACTTGTAAGAAAACAGCATGGCTATTATAATTATCTTCAAGGTCTAATGGTATCTCAGACTAATATTACTCAGGCAGAGAAATATTTTAAAAAGGCTGTAACTCTTGGTTTAAGTATGGATACAGATCTGGCTATGGCCAAAATGAACCTTGCAGGAATTGCAATGACCAAAAACAGAAAACGTGAAGCTGATATTCTACTGGCAGAAGCTAAAAAACTGGATAAACATAATATGCTTGATGATCAATTAAAAATGATGAAAAAGCAAATGAAAAAAGCTGCCGGTATGCCACGCCAGCAGTTTGGAAGAGGAGGACGCAGATAATATTTCAGATATTATAGATTTAAAGCTCTATGTATTGTAGTAAAAACGACCACTTTAACGTTTTTATAAGCTCTTAAGCTAAAAATTTTTAGTTAAAATTTACATTCATGTATTCTTGTATTAGATATACATGTATGAGAATACTTTTACTTATTACTTTACTTTTTGTGACTACGGTCAAAGCTCAACAGGAAAAAGATAAAATTCTTTTCTCTGAGGCTATAGCTGCACACTTAAAAGATTACAATAAAGAAGTAGATTATTTTTTAGAAAAGGGTGAACTTAAACATGCAAAATCCCTTTTTGATACTTTAGTAACACATAATCTTCAGGGTACTTATATGGATGCATTAAGTTTTGACGGATACAAAACTTATTTCCAATCTACTGAAGACTTTGAAAAACCTACAATCCTACTTACCTATACTTCCTGGTGTATACCCAGTGAGAGCGAAATTCCTGCACTTAATGCCTTAGCCCAAAAGTACGGTGATTTGATGGACTTCGTAGTTCTATATTGGGACAAGAAAAATACCGTAAAAAAACACGCCAAACA
>JBALXG010000027.1:0-4699 GCA_036961055.1 Leeuwenhoekiella sp.
CTTTAATACGGCAGAAAACCGACTTTTTATAGTAGAAAGCCGCCGGCCTATCTACACGCCAAAACGCTACCGAAACTGGTTTGGCCAGATGCTGGAGCAGGCTCCTTTTTGTGAGCGAGATATCAGACGACCTTACGAACTGGAAACCAATAATGAAAAGGGTGATTTTCTAATAAAAATTAAAAAGCAGGGAGAAATTTTTGATATGGTTTACGCAACGCATCCTTTTGATGTCGTGGGTTATGACGGTTATAATTATCCGTATGCGTTTTCCATTCATGATTTTGAACCTATAACCGGCCGCATTCATCAGCCGCCACCGGTGCATCAAACTTTTGAGACAGATGCTTTTGTGGTTTGCAGTTTTTGTCCACGTAAATATGATTATCACCCGCAAAGCATTCCGGCGCCGTATAATCACAGTAATATAGACAGCGATGAGGTTTTGTATTATGTAGATGGTGATTTTATGAGCCGCAATGATATCGAGGCAGGTCATATTTCGTTACATCCCGCCGGTATTCCCCACGGGCCACATCCGGGAGCAGTAGAACGCAGCATAGGTAAAACAGAAACCGAAGAACTCGCTGTCATGGTAGATACATTTAAACCTTTGCAAATTTGCGAAGACGCGATGCCTATTGCAGATGAGAGTTATTATAAATCCTGGCTTGAGTAAGCTTTCGCGAAAGCTAAACAAGTATAATCGTTGTTTTTTACAACTTTGAAAATATTAGATATGAATACCGAATTAGAATTGAAGAAAATATTTCCTGAAGCTGAAGATTTTCTTCCGCTTTTAGGGACAGACTATGTTGAATTATATGTAGGGAATGCAAAGCAGGCCGCTTATTATTATCAGACGGCCTGGGGTTTTACTCCGGTTGCTTACTCTGGTTTAGAAACCGGGCAAAAAGATCGCGTTTCTTATATGTTACAGCAAGATAAAATAAGATTAGTGCTTACATCACCAATGGAACCCGGTGGCGAAATAAATAAACATATTGAGCAACATGGTGATGGTGTAAAGGTTGTTGCACTGTGGGTAGATGATGCCACAAAAAGTTATGAAGAAACCACCAAAAGAGGTGCAAAATCGTTCCTGCAGCCCGAAAAACGGGAAGATAGAAATGGTCATGTTATACTTTCAGGAATTCATACCTATGGAGAAACCATTCATATTTTTGTAGAACGTAAAAATTATGATGGTCCGTTTTTGCCTGGTTTTAAAGCGATCAAAAAATCATATCAGACAAAGTCTACTGGTTTAAAATATATAGACCACATGGTAGGGAATGTAGGATGGAATGAAATGAACAAATGGGTAGATTTTTATGCCAAAGTAATGGGTTTTGCACAACTTGTTTCATTTGACGACAAAGATATTTCTACTGAATATACCGCGCTCATGAGTAAAGTGATGAGCAATGGCAATGGCCGAATTAAATTCCCTATAAATGAACCTGCAGAAGGCCGCAAAAAATCGCAAATAGAAGAATATATTGACTTTTATAATGGCGCTGGTGTGCAGCATATTGCGGTTGCTACAGATAATATTATAGAAACAGTAACACAATTGAGAGATCGGGGTGTAGAATTTTTGTATGTGCCAGAGGCTTATTATGACACAGTACTAGACAGAGTAGGAGAAATAGATGAAGATCTTGCACCTTTAAAAGAACTGGGTGTGCTTATAGACCGTGATGATGAAGGCTATCTGCTTCAGATTTTTACAAAACCAGTTCTTGACAGACCAACAATGTTTTTTGAAATTATACAGCGTAAGGGTGCAACCTCTTTTGGTAAAGGGAATTTTAAGGCGCTTTTTGAAGCGATAGAGCGAGAGCAGGAAGAACGTGGTACACTTTAGGCATCAATAAATACATTCATACTTTACAAAAAACTTCATCGTTAATAGATGAAGTTTTTGTTATTTAAAATGGCAAGCGAATCGTTTTAAAACTGTTTTAGTTATTTTTGGAACAACTCTTGTAATCCTTAAGCTAGAAGCCCTAAATTAAAGTCAAGTAATGAGAAAAATTTACCTCGTATTTCTAGCGATTATTACATGCAGTGCACTTAATGCTCAGACTGCTTCGGCTTTTGAAGATGGCGAATGGTTTGAGTTTAGAATTCATTATGGCCTTATTAACGCGGGTACCGCAACACTTTCTGTACATAATGAAACTTATAAAAATAAACCTGTCTATCATATAAAAGGTTTTGGTAGTACAACAGGTGTATCCCGTATGTTTTTTAAAGTAGATGATCACTATGAAACATATATAGATAAGAATACCATATTACCCTATAAGTTTGTAAGAAAAATAGATGAAGGCGGTCATACAAAAGATAAGATCATAGATTTTGATCAGGAGGCAGAAAAAGCTTATATCACAGATTTTAAGCATAATACAAAAAGCACCTTCAATACAACTCCCAGTATTCATGATATGGTATCGTGTTTTTATTATCTCAGGGAAAAAATAGATACTTCTAACATTCAGGAAGGTGATGAAACGGTGCTTAATATGTTTTTTGATGAAGAAAATTTTAAGTTCAAATTAAAATTTCTAGGTCGGGAAGTAATCCGGACAAAATTTGGCAAAGTAAGATGTTTAATATTTCGACCATTTGTTCAGGCAGGGCGAGTTTTTAAAGAGCAAGAAAGTCTTAGTATATGGGTTAGCGATGATAAAAATAAAATACCTTTGCGACTAAAGGCAGATCTTGCTGTAGGATCACTTAAGGCAGACCTTGAAGCTTTTAAAGGTCTTAAAAATCCATTTATAATTATTAAAGATTGATGAACAATATTTCTCCAGACGTACAAAAACAATTAGATGCACTCAGCGAGAAATTTGATTTTATGGGTCAGGATCTTGATCATCAGTTAGAAGGCTTATTGCACAGTAAACCCATTGACTATTGGGATTATATACAAACTGATGCACTTCTCAATTTGCAGGTTCAACGTACTTTATTGCCAGACGAGATGGTATTTATCATGTATCATCAAATCAATGAGTTATTGTTTAAAATGATACTCTGGGAAATTAAACAGGTAGCGCATGAGAAAGCACTTACGGCCACTTTTTTTGCTTCTAAGTTAGATCGCGTCAGTAGATATTTTGATATGTTAACCGGGTCTTTTACCATTATGCGAGAAGGTATGGATATGGAGCAATACCTTAAATTCAGACGTACTTTAAGTCCTGCAAGTGGTTTTCAAAGTGCTCAGTATCGCCTTATAGAATTTGGTTCTACAAATATAATCAACCTTATTGATGCACGCTTTCGCGAAAGCTTTACAGAGAAAATGTCTACTGAAGAAGCTTTTGAAAACCTGTATTGGCAAGCTGCGGGAAAAGATTATAAAACCGGAAATAAATCATATACATTAAATCAGTTTGAATTAAAATATAAACAAGAATTTCTGCGTTACATAGACCAGTTTAAGGATTTAAATTTATACGCAAAATTCAAAACACTGCCACAAGAAGATCAGGAAAGTGTCACACTAATAGAAGCCATGCGTCATTATGACCTGACTGTTAATATTAAGTGGGTTATGTCTCATTATAGGGCAGCGCTTTTTTATTTAAATCAGGGAAAAGAACCTCTAGAGGCAACAGGTGGTAGCAACTGGACAAAATATATGCATCCCAAGTATCAAAAGCGTATATTTTTTCCTGAATTATGGAGCCAGAAAGAAATTGATGATTGGGGAAAGCACGTTTAAAATAAATAAAGAATTGAAAATACATATCCAACTTTGAAAAGATTTAGTTACCTATTCCTACTCTTAGCCGCATTTACACTTTATTCATGCGTTGATGAGCCCAAACCTGTTGAAGCACAAAAAAAAGTAATTATACCTCCTCCGGTAGTTGTTAAGGAGTTTGGTTTTAATTTAAATGATTATGTAGTAGAACGTGTTACCGTACAACCCGGTGACAGTTTTGGTAAAATATTATCAGATAGTGGTATTGATTACGGTACAATACAGCAAATTACAGACTCTGTAAAGACCGTTTTTGATACTCGTCTCATTAAGGTGGGCAAGCCATATATACTTTTAAAATCAAAAGATACTCTTGAGCAAGCTCAGGTTTTCATCTATGAGCAAAATCAAATAGATTATGTAGTCCTTGATTTTAAAGATGAGGTTAAAGCAGCTGCAGAACATAAACCAGTAACCTATGTCGAGCGTATAGCTTCGGGAACAATTAATAATAACTTGTCAACTACTTTTGATGATTTAGGCCTTAGTAGCTTAGTGGCCTATAAAATGGCTGATATCTATGCTTGGACAATCAATTTTTTTAAGCTTGATGCAGGAGATCGCTTTAAGGTTATTTATACCGAAAAATATGTAAATGATACTATTCCTGCTGGCTTTAGTGATATAAAGGCATGCTGGTTTGAGCATAAAGGAAAGCCTCTATATGCATTTCGATTTACTAGTGATTCTATCGTAGGTAAATCAGATTATTTTGATGAGGAAGCTAATAATTTAAGAAGAGCGTTTTTAAAAGGGCCTTTAAAATTTAGTCGTATTTCGTCCAGATATAATCTAAAACGACGAATTGCGTATTATGGTAATAGAATACGCCCACATAAAGGAACTGACTTTGCAGGAGCGGTAGGGACACCTATTATGGCTACAGCAAACGGAACTGTTGAAAAATCTGAATAT
>JBALXG010000027.1:4709-13242 GCA_036961055.1 Leeuwenhoekiella sp.
CGCGGTGGTAATGGTAACTATGTCAAAATACGCCATAACGGGACTTACGAAACTCAATATTTACACATGAGCAAAAGAGCTGTAAAAGTTGGTCAATATGTACGACAAGGAGATATAATTGGCTATATTGGTATGACGGGAAACACCTCAGGCCCGCATGTTTGTTATAGATTTTGGAAAAATGGCAAACAGGTAGATCCTTTTAAAGAAGATTTGCCTACATCTGAGCCTTTAAAGGAAAGTTTAAGACCTGAGTATTTTGCAGAAATGGCTCCCTTTAAAGAAGAACTGGATAATATAAACTTTGAAACTACACTGTAATCATGCATAAGATCAACCCAACCACGACAAAAGCCTGGAAAAAATTAGAAAAACACTTTGGCAGTATTGAAAATGCCGAAATGAAAAAAATGTTTCACGATTCTAAGACCCGTGCGGCCGATTTTACCATTAAATGGGAGGATTTTTACATAGATTATAGCAAAAACAGAATCACAAAAGAGACGCGAGACTTACTTCTTGACCTTGCTAAGGAAATGAAGTTAGAAGATGCTATAAAAGATTATTTTGGTGGTAAGGAGATTAATGAAACCGAAGGAAGAGCTGTTATGCATACAGCATTGCGCTATCCTGAAGATGCAGAGGTTTTATTAGATGGAGAAAATGTGATCCCCGAGATTAATAGTGTAAAAGAAAAAATTAGATCATTTACAAAAAAAGTTATTAGCGGAAGCCATAAAGGATATACCGGTAAAGCTATTACAGACATTGTAAATATAGGAATAGGAGGTTCAGATCTAGGGCCTGTAATGGTGACAGAAGCACTTGCGTATTATAAGAATCATCTTAAAATTCATTTTATTTCAAATGTAGACGGTGATCATGTACATGAATCACTTCAGGATTTAAATCCGGAAACAACACTTTTTGTAATAGTCTCTAAAACTTTTACCACGCAGGAAACGTTATCAAATGCAAATACGGCACGTACCTGGTTTCTTAAAAAGTTAGGTGAAGGAAGTTCGCAGGGAGATGCGGTGGCAAAACATTTTGTAGCTGTCTCTACAAACATTAAAGATGTTGTAGACTTTGGTATTGATTCAGATAATATATTCCCCATGTGGGAGTGGGTGGGTGGTCGTTTTTCATTATGGAGTGCCGTAGGCTTGTCAATAGCACTTTCAATAGGTTACAATAATTTTGAATCAATGCTTGCCGGAGCCCATAAAATGGATGAGCATTTTAAAGAAACTCCTTTTAAAGAAAATATTCCTGTAATGCTTGCGCTGGTAGGTATTTGGTATAATAACTTTTTTGAAGCCGAGAGTGAGGCCATAATTCCCTATACACAATATTTACACCGTTTTTCTGCTTATTTACAACAGGCTATTATGGAAAGTAATGGCAAAAGTGTAGATCAAAATGGGAATCCTGTAGATTATCAGACAGGGAGTGTTATCTGGGGAGAACCTGGTACAAATTCTCAACACGCTTTTTTCCAGTTAATACATCAGGGAACCAAATTAATACCTACAGATTTTATAGGTTATAAAGAGTCATTGCACGGCGATAAGGACCATCACGATAAATTGATGGCAAATTATTTTGCTCAGACAGAAGCATTGATGAACGGTAAAACTTTGGAAGAAGTAAAAGCAGAATTACAAAAAGGTAAAATGTCTAAAGAAGCTATAGACAAGCTTGCTCCTTTTAAAGTGTTTACAGGAAATAAACCTACTAACTCTTTATTAATAGATAAACTTACTCCAGAAAGTCTTGGTGCGCTTATAGCTATTTATGAGCATAAAATTTTTACACAGGGAATTTTATGGAATATTTTTAGCTATGATCAATGGGGAGTTGAGTTAGGAAAACAGCTTGCCAAAAATGTTTTACAAGATATAGTAAATGAGGATGTTAGCGCTCACGATTCTTCAACAACGGCGTTAATAAAACACTTTAAAGCCCAATAAAAGCTGGATGGACGTTGTAATTTAATAATGTTAAATTTTTGAATTACAACGTTTTAGTAGATTGTAATTAGAATTAGAAATGTGAATGTTAAGTTAATAATTCTTAACATTGCCTTAATATTCAATTGGGTGGTTATTATGACTTTTGCCCAAAATCAAATTCTAAACAATCACATGAAAAAAGTTACAAATTTATTAATTGTAGCATTCCTCATTCTAACAGCGTCTTCTTATGCGCAGGGAACAATTACTGGAAAGGTAATTGATGGGGAAATGAATTCTTCAATGCCAGGTGTAAATGTTTTATTAAAAGGCTCTACAGTAGGGGTAACAACAGATTTTGATGGAAATTTCACCATTAGAGTTAGTGAAAGCACCGGTACGCTACGTATTTCTTACATTGGTTTTGCGGCACAGGAGGTCGATTTTACAGTTCCTGATGGCGGAACGGTAGATTTAGGTACACTTACATTACAAGTAGATGCAGGGTCTCTTGATGAAGTAATTGTAACAAGTTATTCTATGGCAATTGATAGAAAAACGCCGGTAGCTGTTTCTACAATTAGATCTCAGGAAATCGAAGAGAAATTAGGTACTCAGGAATTTCCGGAAATATTAAAATCTACTCCAGGAGTTTATGCTACTCGTCAGGGTGGTGGTTATGGAGATGGTCGTGTAAACATACGTGGATTCTCTTCTGAGAATGTAGCTGTAATGATAAATGGTGTTCCTGTAAACGACATGGAAAATGGTGCAGTTTACTGGAGTAACTGGGCTGGTTTAGGAGATGTTACATCTACTATGCAGGTTCAGAGAGGTCTTGGTGCATCTAAAGTTGCGGTGCCTTCTATAGGGGGTACAATTAATATTGTAACAAAGTCTACAGACGCTGAGCAAGGTGGCAGTGTAATGTCTGCAGTAGGTAACAGCGGTTACTTTAAATACGGGATGACCTATTCAACAGGAATGTCTGAAAAGGGTTTTGCAGCAACAGTTTCTGCTTCAAAAATTTCAGGAGACGGTTATGTTGATGGTACTGAGTTTTCAGGTTATAATTATTTCCTTAATTTATCACAGGAAATAAATGAACACCACACATTATCATTTACAGCATTTGGTGCTCAACAAGAACATGGGCAACATTATAGCAGAAGAACTATTGAGGGGTCAAAAGAAACTGAAGCAGGTCCAAAACGTTTTAACCCGGATTGGGGTTATAAAAACGGCTCTCCAGAATATACATCTTACAACTTTTATCACAAACCACAAATATCATTAAACCACTTTTGGAGTATTAATGATAATAGCAGTTTATCAACAGCATTATATGCTTCCTTTGGTTCTGGTGGAGGTAGAAGAAGCGATGGTGATAAATTAGGGTCTGCTGAATACAGATTAGGAGCAGACGATCAACCTATAGACTTTGATCGCATCGTAAATGAGAATATAGATCGTGGTTCTATGGGCGCATCAGATATTCTTTATAATTCTATGAACTCTCACCAATGGTATGGTGTTCTTTCTACTTTCAAAAATAGAACAACAGATAAATTAACCCTTTCAGGTGGTTTAGATGCAAGATATTATATTGGTTCACACTACTATGAAGTATCTGATTTGTTAGGAGGTTCTTATTTTTTAAATACCAATTCTTCTGATCTAAACTATAATGAGGCTCTAAGAGTTGGAGATAGATTTGGAAAGGATTACGATGGGAAAGTTTTAAGAGGAGGATTGTTTGGGCAAGCAGAATACGAAGTAACAGATGATATTAATGTATTTGTTGCGGCAGATGTTTCTAATACTACCTATAGTGTAGAGAACTTTCAAAAATTTGAAGCTGGTGATCCAGATAGAGAATCTGATAAAGTTGACTTTGTGGGGTATGGAATTAAAGGTGGTGCTAACTATAACTGGGATGCACATAACAATGTATTTGCTAACATAGGATATTTTTCTAAAGCTCCTTTCTTAACAAACGTATTTTTAAATTCTACAGCTTCTACAGCTGCAAATGCTGATGCTGTAAATGAAAAAGTTTTCAGTGCAGAATTAGGATACGGTTACAGAAGTTCTAAATTAACTGCTAATTTAAATGTATACAGAACTTCTTGGCTTGATAAATCTAAAGCTGGTACTTATACCACACCAGAAGATCAAAACACTATTCTTTACTATAACCTACAAGGTGTTGATGCTTTGCATCAAGGTGTGGAATTAGACTTTAGGTATAAACTCTTACCTACATTAGATGTTACTGGTATGGTATCATTAGGTGATTGGCAATGGAAGAGTAATGCAACTGCAGATCTAAAGGATGAGAATGAAGAAGTATTTAGAACTATTGAAGTTTATTCAGATGGGTTAAAAGTAGGAGATGCTGCTCAAACGACATTTGCAATGGGTCTTAACTATGACTTTGCCGAGAATACTACCGTTTATCTTGATTACAATTATGCTGGAGATATGTATGCATCATATGCTGTAGATTCAAGATCGACTCCCGGAGCTGCAGAAGCATGGAAAAGTCCTGCTTATGGATTATTTGATATAGGATTAACTCATAGATTTGATTTTGGTCCTTTTGATGCAACCTTAATAGGAAGAATAAACAATGCGTTAAATACAGAATACATATCAGATGCTAATGATCAGGGTAACGGTTATCAAGATGCGCTGGTTTATTTTGGTGTAGGAAGAACGTATAGCGTTAGCTTTAAATTAAATTTTTAAAAAAAAATAAAATGAAAAAGTATATAATTCTTTTATTAGCAGTTTTGGGAACGACCCTTATAGGTTGTAATCCCATGGATGATATTTATGACGATTTAGAGCCCCAGCTTTCAGACTCATCAGTTCAGGGTATTGTTGATTACACCCTTTCTGAAGATGATTATACAGCTCTAGATTTGGAAGCTAATCAGAGTTTTAATTCTCTCGATGATGCCAAAGCTTTAATACCTGCCTTACTAGATGATGTATTTCCTGCTTTTGGTAATGGTTCACTAGTTAATGCTACATTTAACTTGTATTCTCCTACAACTGTTGAGGCGTATACAGTTATTGATGCAGATTACGCTGGAGACGAAAAATATTTCTCTGGTATAAGTGAGGTTCAGAATTTCTTATCTGGAAAATATGGCGAAGCATCAGAGGGAGATTTGGTGTCGCTAACCTATATGGTTAAGGTGAGTGAAATGTCTTATGAATTGATCTCTGAAGACTATACTTATATTGGAGGTGAATTAGCGACAGCTTATCCAGCTCAAGCGGCTAATGCTGGGCAGTATGGTAATTTTGAGAGACGTGAGTCTAAAGATTCTTATTGGACTAATGATATGATTCTTGAAGCTTTAAATGTAGTTTTAGATAATAAATATCCTGATGCAGCTGTTGGTGACAAAATCACAGTAACTTATAAAATTTATGACGGTGCCTCAGGTACTGAAGATGCTTCTTTAATTAAAGATGCTTCGGGTGATTTTATTCTTGATGTGAATGCGTCTGTTTCAGTAATTGAAACAACTAAGGTATATTCTTATATAAATTCTGATTGGAATGAGCCTCTTACTCTGGAAAAAGAGGATTATACCGCAATGGGGCAGACCTATCCTAATTTTGATGATAATGATGATGTAGATTATAAGATAGGCATTTACCTTGATAATTTATTCACTTATGCAGAAGAAGGTGATTATAAAACTATAGGATACGCATTTTATGATGGAAGTACTTCAACTAAATATTCTAACTTTATTTTTAAGGACGGTAAATTTTCATTAATTCGTGATGTGAAAGAATCGTCTCTTCAGTTTGGTAATGATGGGACCACCTGGATTCCTGATAATACTATAAAATACACTTTGACAAATGCAGATTATGAATATATAGCAGGAGCACTAGCTTCTGATCCTGAATATTCAGGTATAGTTGCAACTCTTCAAAACTATCATGATTATGATTCTAGCTGGAGTACAGAGCAAATATTATACTCTCTATTTGTTCTTGCTGAGAATAACTTTCCTAGTGCAGAGATCGGTCAAAAATATGCGATGACTTATCTTGTTTACAGTGGTGGTGCTGCCGAATTTACGGCGAATATTATACTTGCTGAAGATGGCTGGAAGGTGCAGGAATAAAAGAGATTAGTCATATGTATAGATGACAAATTGAACTTAAATAATTAATATTTAGAATATTTAACCTTTAAAAGTCTCTTGCTCAAATGACAAGAGGCTTTTTATTTAATATGAATCAGAATGTATAGTATTTTCATTTTGATAATAAAACCGAATAAATCATGAGAAAAATAATATCATTAATTCTTTTATTACTATTAATAGGTTGCAGCGGCGATGACAATCAGATAACTTCTAATCCAGAACAGGAGGTTAATAAACCGGTCGCACAGGCAGATACTTATACCACGGTAGAGAACCAAAAGCTTTCTATAAGTAATTTGCTGGAAAACGATACCATTTTTGATTTTGGGCGTGTGAGCGATGTTGATCCTCAATCTAGCGAGGGAGGATCTGTTATAGATAATAGAGATGGAACTTTTACTTACACTCCTCCTTCAGATTTTATAGGAGAAGATACTTTTTCTTATACGCTTTGTGATGCAAAATTGCCGGCAAATTGCTCATCAGCCCTTGTAACAATCACAGTTGCAGCTCCTGTAGCTCCTGATCCTGTTGCTGTGGATGATGAATATGTATACACTCAACAAAACGAGCCTATTACAATTGATGGATTCACAGACAATGATTTAGTTTATGATGCTTCGGTGACTGAAATTAATTACACAGGTTCTGGTTCAGCATCTTTAAATGATGATGGTACTATAACTTATTCTTCGCAAGTTGATTTCATAGGGGAAGATATTATTACGTATACTCTATGTAATGATGTGGAAGGTGCTACCTGCGTTACAGGTACAATTACAATTACTTTAGTACAAGCAGCAGATACTGTTAGTCTAACTATTCCAGACGATTTAAAGAGCTATTATGGTGATATTACATTTACTACAGATAAAGATGCTAATTATACTGTTTTAAGTAATTTAACGCAAGTTAAGCATACCACCATTCTTTCTTATGGTCAGCGTCATGATTACCTTTATGAAGCAGATGCAGACTTATCAAATTCTGCAAATGTAATTTTACTATATAGTGGAGAAAGCCGCGATAAGCGAGAGTATCTTTCAGGAAATAACTCATATAGTCCACAAACCTTTAATACTGAGCATATTTATCCACAATCTCTTTTTAATGATCAAAATGTAAAAGGTGATTTGTATCATTTACGTAGTGCAGATGTAGATATAAACGCAGATCGAGGGAACTATCCATTTGCCGATGCAACAGGGTCTTATCAACTTGTAAATGGCAATTCATGGTATCCTGGAGATGAGTGGAAGGGAGATGTTGCCAGAGCTCTTTTATATCTAAATATTACTTATGGAGAAGATTTAAGTATTGTAGGAAGTCTTGATCTGTTTTTAAAATGGAATGTTGAAGATCCTGTTTCAGCTTTTGAAATGCAGAGGAATACTGTAATTGAAGGTGCTCAGGGTAATCGTAATCCTTTTATTGATAATGCTTATCTGGCAACTTTAATTTGGGGAGGTGAGCCTGCTGCAAATAGCTGGGAATAATTAATACTCTTTAAAATATTAGAAACCCTTCCTTTTGGGAAGGGTTTTTTCAATTAAGGCGTTTTGGTTTCAGCGCTTTTCAAGGCAAAAAGGTATCTTTGAATTTCAAAATTTCAGACTATGTATAATACTATTCAATTTGTGCATTCATACTGGGCTTATCTTGCACTTATAGTCCTTACTATCACAGCGGTTAATTCATTAATTGGCTACTTTGGTAAAAAGGAATATGGCGCTAAAGATATGCGCCTCGCGCTATTTACATTAATTGTTGCACATATCCAGTTTTTAATAGGGTTGGTCCTGTATTTTGTTTCACCATTAGGTGCAAAAGCAATAGCAAGGGTTGGGATGAGTGAGGCTATGAAAGACCCTAACCTGGGTTTGTTTGTAGTTGAGCATCCTTTAGTTATGATTATAACAATTGTGTTAATTACAGTAGGATACTCTAAGCATAAAAAGAAATTGACTTCTACACCTAAATTTAAACTGCTGGCAATATTTTATACGCTTGCATTAATTGCAATGTTAAGTCGTATTCCCTGGCACAACTGGTTTTAAAATATTATTAAAAATTTGTCTAGTCCTAAATAATCGATACAGATTATTACTTGATTAAACTTATTATTTAATTCCCAATGAAGCTAGCTTCATTGGGAATTTTACTTTTATAGTTTATTGGTTTGATTTTATTCTGTCTGTGCATTTGTTGTGGAGTAAGCAAAGAATTAGAAAGGTGAGGTCTTAAGTTATTGTAAACATGGATAGCATCTTTGATAAGTTTTTTCTTAATATGAATGGATTTGAGATTTCTGGTGATATCAAATTCTTGTTTAAGGATTCCGTTTACTCTTTCTGCAATTGCATTTTCATAGGGGTCATATTTTTGGGTCATACTTGG
>JBALXG010000280.1:0-4506 GCA_036961055.1 Leeuwenhoekiella sp.
GGTTGCGGAGTCATTCTCAAATAGGGCTTAATCTCTGTATGTCCTTTAGGAAAAAATTCTGGTATTTGCTCATTTGTTACAGAAGGTGAGATCACACAATCATCACCGTCTTTCCAGTTGGCAGGAGTTGCTACTTTATGATATGCTGTAAGTTGTAAAGAATCTATAACTCTTAGAATTTCATCAAAGTTTCTACCGGTAGATGGTGGATATGTCATTGTAAGTTTGATCGTCTTATCAGGCCCTATAATAAATACAGAACGCACTGTAGCTTTGCTATCTGCCTTAGGATGAATCATATCATACAATTCTGCTATTTTATGATCCTCATCTGCGATTATAGGGTAATTAACAGTGGTATTCTGAGTTTCATTAATGTCTTTAATCCATTCTTTATGTGATACAACCCCATCAACACTTAAGGCGATAGGCTTAACATTTCTCTTTTGAAATTCATTATAATAATTTGCCACTGTTCCCAATTCTGTTGTACAAACAGGTGTGTAGTCTGATGGATGTGAGAACAATATTCCCCAGCTATCACCCAGCCATTCATGAAAGCTTATTTCACCTTCAGTAGTTTGTGCCTTAAAGTCTGGTGCTGTATCTCCTAATCTTAAATGTGCCATTTTATTTATGTTTAAAATTGATTATTTATTTCTTACTGTTAACTGCTCGATTCTTTTTTCATATTGCTCGCCCTGAAAAATACGCTGAACAAAAATTCCTGGAATATGTATTGTGTTTGGGTCAAGTTCTCCTGCGGGTAAAAGTTCTTCAACTTCTGCTACGGTTATCTTTGCTGCACCGCACATGTTAGGATTAAAATTGCGCGCTGTTCCTTTAAAAATAAGATTTCCTGCCTCATCCCCTTTCCATGCTTTAATGAATGCGAAATCTGCTTTAAAAGCTTGTTCTAAAACATGCATCTTTCCATTAAATTCCCGGGTTTCTTTTCCTATAGCTACTTCGGTGCCATAACCTGCGGGTGTGTAAAATGCAGGAATACCGGCCTGTGCAGCACGACATCTTTCGGCTAAAGTTCCTTGAGGTAAAAGTTCTACTTCGAGTTCCCCGCTTAGCATCTGTCTTTCAAATTCGGCATTTTCACCTACATAAGAAGAAATCATTTTTTTTATCTGATGATTTTCAAGTAAAAAACCAAGACCAAAACCATCAACCCCGGCATTATTTGAAATACAAGTAAGATTATTAACGCCTGATTTAACCAAAGCTGAAATTGCATTTTCCGGAATACCGCAGAGACCAAAACCACCAAGCATAAAGGTCATACCACTTTGTACTCCTTTTAATGCTTCTTCTACAGAGCCCACGGTTTTGTTTATCATATTCTGATTTTTATAATCAGAAAATTACGAAAAATCACAGGCGGTCACAATGCTTTTAAGATAATAATGGGATTATAGCAATTGCTGCCATAATCCCATCATGTTTTATATTGAAGAGTATTTTAGAAATCTAATTCGTCTGGAAGGTCATCACCTAATTTATCGTCATCAGCCGGTGTATCACAATCGATACGAATAGAAAGATTTTCAGGCCTTTCAAAGTCTTCTTTTGATACGTCAAGCTCCTCATCTGCATAACATGAACGCATATACAATGCCCAAATAGGTAAAGCCATCGTTGCGCCCTGACCATAACGAATACCGGGGAAGTGAACGGAACGATCATCACCACCTACCCAAACACCAGTCACCAGATTAGGAACCATGCCCATAAACCAGCCATCACTTTGATTTTGTGTAGTTCCCGTTTTACCTGCTATAGGATTTGTAAAACCATATGGATAACCAGTAACTACGTTTTTATAATCATATCTGTCACTTGCTCCAGAACGTAACCGGGCTCCAGAACCGTATTGAGTTACACCTTCCATAAGGTTTACGGTTACATATGCTGATTCTTTACTTAGAACATCTCTGGTTTCTGGGACATGCTCATATAAAATTGTTCCGTTTTTATCAACAATTGAGGTGATTATTTGTGGTTCAACATGTACCCCCTGATTTGCAAAAGCTGAATATGCTGAAACCATTTCAAATAAACTTAAATCTGCTGTTCCCAAAGCCAGGGAAGGAACCGCAGGAATATTTTTCACATCTACTCCTAATTTTTCTATAAGATCAAGAACTGGTTGCGGTCCTACGCGATCCATTAAACGTGCCGAAATTGTATTTATAGAGTTAGCCAAAGCACTTTTTAAAGTTACCATACCTCCATAACCCCCGCTTGAGTTTTCAGGACACCAGTCTTCTGCTACACCATATCTTCCTTTAGGTATACAATACAATACATTTGAAAGTGTATCGCAAGGCGAAAGATGTAACTGGTCAATTGCCGTTGCGTATAAAAACGGTTTAAAAGTCGATCCTACCTGCCTTTTGCCTGATTTTACATGATCAAATTGAAAGTGCTTATAATCTACTCCACCTACCCAGGCTTTAACTTCGCCAGTTTGTGGTGTCATACTAAGCACACCGGTACGCAGAAATTTTTTGTAATACCGTATAGAATCCAGCGGAGTCATGACTGTGTCAATTTCACCCTCTTTATTCCATGCAAAAACACTCATTTCAGTCTTCTTATCAAAAGAAGCTCTAATCTCTTCTTTATCAATTCCCTGTGCCGCCATTTTATGCCAGCGATCAGAATTTTTTACAGAACGCTCTAAAATACCATTTTCTTCCTGAGTCGTGATATCTCTAAAAGGCGCGGTTTTATTATTTCGGTTTTGCTTATCAAATTCCTTTTGCAAATTAGTCATGTGCGCTTTAACAGCAGCTTCTGCATACTTCTGCATACGTGAATCGATAGTTGTTGTAATAACAAGACCGTCTCTGTAGATATTATAATATTCTGTATCGCCATTAATATCTGTTCCTTTAGGATTTTTCTGAATCCAGTCCTTCATAAAACCGCGTAGATATTCTCTAAAATAAGTCGCACTTCCATCAGAATGTGATTCTGGTGAAAAATCAAGCTTGATAGGTTGACGTTGTAAACTATCTGCCTCTGCCTCACTTATTTTTCCTGTATCGGCCATCAAGGCTAGAACAGTATTACGTCGCTCCAGCGATTTATCCTTAGAAATTTCTCTATTAGGATTGTACTGTCTTGGATTTTTAAGCATCCCTGCTATAACGGCAGATTCTTCAGGCTTTAAGTCAATAGGTTCTTTACCAAAATATATTCTTGCCGCAGAACGTATACCAATGGCATTAAAGAGAAAATCCTGCTTATTAAGATACATGGTAACAATCTCTTCCTTAGTATACTGCCGCTCCAGACGAGTCGCTATAATCCATTCTTTAAATTTTTGAACCACACGCTCAACTTTACTTTGAGGAGTATCAGAAAATAAGAGTTTGGCAAGTTGCTGCGTGATAGTACTCGCACCACCATTTGATCCCAGAAACACAACCGCGCGTGCGGTTCCTCGCATATCAATACCTGAGTGGTCATAAAACCTACGGTCTTCTGTGGCAACAACAGCATCTACAAGATTTTTAGCCAGATCATCGTACTTTACAGGAGTTCGGTTTTCATTATAAAATTTACCTAAAGTTTTGCCATCTGCAGATAATACTTCTGTAGCAAGATTATTCTCGGGATTCTCTAGTTCTTCAAAAGTGGGAAGTTTCCCAAAAACGCCCCACCCAGCGAGCAAAAACATGAGAGCCAGCACACCCAAACCTCCGGCAAAAATTATCCAGAACCATTTTTTGTAGGTAGAAAAATCCTGTTTTTTAGCAGTTTTCTTTGACTTTTTAGTGTTTTGAGCCATTTTTTATTCTTTTGATTTTTCTATACGTAAACCAACATCTTTTATTCCTTTCAAATTTGTGACAGGTTCTACATCACCGTTATGTCGCATCGCCTGTCTAACTTTAAAGGTATAAGTTCCGCTTTCATTAAAAATGACAGATTCCTTATACCAGAGTTTATTTTCTTTAACATCATTAAAACCAGTTCCCAGCCATGTTCCATCAGGTCTCGCCATGGTATATTCTAATGTGTCAGAAATTGTTTTACCATGAGGAAACTGCATTTGTGTAATAAGAAATAAATTGCTGAAAGCAAAATCATTATCATTACGCAATGTGATAAAAACATTATAAGGCTGAATTGTATCCAGCTTATTCACCTTAAATACCACAGCGGAATCCTTTTGCCATGCCTCAGGTATTTCCTCATAACTATGATAAACACCTTCTTCATCACAAGAACTGAAAAAAACTATAATCAGCAATAAAACCCAGATTAACCTGTGCATTTATTTTGAACCTTTATTGTGTGTTTTTCCTGCGTTTTTGCTTCTTGTCTTCCTTTTTTTGCGTCTTGGTTTTGGGGTGTCAAAACGAGTAAGGCTATCCTGACCTACAACGTTTCCAAAATCAATTTTAGTATCGCTTATTAATTCGGCAGCATATTCTTCCAGACTATTTACAGCTTTGCCTGTTTTATTTGATTCAATAATCTCAT
>JBALXG010000281.1:0-4471 GCA_036961055.1 Leeuwenhoekiella sp.
GCCCTTGTAGAAAATATGGATTATTTTCAGCTTTCACATAATATAGGTATTGATACACTTATTAATAAAAAGCTTTTAGCAGCAAATAACATCTTTAGATATATAAGAAAAGGAGATGTCGTGGCAATGACAAAACTCAATAATATGAATGCTGAATTGCTGGAGTTTATAGCAAAACCAAAATCTCAGGTAATAGGCAAGCGCATCAGAGACCTTGATTTTCCCCGTTCTGCAACAATTGGTGGTGTGGTACGTGATGGCGTAGGTATAATTGCTCTGGGAGATTATGTTATTAAGGTAGGTGATCGTATTGTTGTATGCTGTTTACTAAGATCTATTAACAAAGTTGAACGCATGTTTATCTAATAACTGCAAGTGCCAAAACTTAATTATAAAATTATTTTTCATCTCATGGGACTTTTGTTGCTCTGCAACGGTGGTTTTATGTTGATTTCTGCAATTGTAGGTTACTTTTATGATACCATAGATATTGCCTTAAATATCGCTATGGCTGGCCTTTTGACCATAATGACTGGTGCAGTATTAATGTTTTTTACACGTGATCATAAGAAGGAAATTCAGAAGCGCGAGGGTTATATAGTTGTGACTTTCGGTTGGTTGTTTATGTCTTTTAGCGGCTGTTTACCCTATATGTTTTCTGGTGCGATACCCTCACTCACAAATGCTTTTTTTGAGACTATGAGCGGCTATACCACAACAGGGTCTTCTATACTTAATGATATTGAAGCCATGCCTAATGGTATACTTTTCTGGCGTAGTACAACACACTGGATAGGAGGGATGGGTATAATAGTACTTACCATAGCAATTCTTCCTTTATTAGGTATAGGTGGTATGCAACTTTTTGCTGCTGAAGCACCAGGCCCAAGTGCAGATAAATTACATCCACGTATTACAGATACTGCCAAAAGATTGTGGTTAATTTATTTTGGATATACAGTAGCCGAAACATTATTATTAAAACTCGCAGGAATGTCTTTTTTAGATGCGATAAATCATGCTATGAGCACACTTTCAACCGGAGGCTTTAGTACAAAAAATGCCAGCGTTGCATATTGGAATGACAAACCATTAATTCAATATATATTAATTCTTTTCATGTTTCTTGCCGGCGCAAATTTTGTTTTGAGTTATTTCGCCTTTAAAGGAAAGTTAAGGAGAATCTGGCAGGACGAAGAATTTAAACTGTATAGTACTTTTATAATTGGTTTTACGCTACTTGCCACGCTAGTAATAATTTTTCAGGCAGATGTTTCTATATCTTCTATTGACCATCCTATGGTTTGGGGTAAAGTTGAAAGTGCTTTTAGACATGGTCTTTTTCAGGTAATTTCGGTGATTACCACAACAGGTTTTGTATCTGCAGATTTCACACTATGGACTCCATTTCTTACGGTGATATTTTTTGGATTAATGTTTATAGGAGGTTCAGCAGGATCAACTTCTGGAGGTATAAAAGTTATGCGACATCTCATTACTATACGTAATGGTATTATGGAGTTTAAGCGTACACTCCATCCCAACGCTGTTTTGCCGGTGCGGTACAATGGCAAAGCGGTACCCCAAAATATTGTTTTCAATATACTTGGCTTTTTCATTTTATATTTACTGGCATGGATTATAGGTGCTTGCGGCTTTGCGGCTTTGGGTCTTGATTTTGCTTCTTCTTTAGGTGGCGCAGCCTCCTCTCTAGGTAATGTAGGGCCGGCTTTTGGCGCTTTAAGTCCAGTTAATAATTTTGATTCTTTGCCCGATTTAGGTAAGTGGTGGTGTTCATTTTTAATGTTAATTGGCAGGCTTGAACTATTTACCGTACTTATTTTACTAACACCATTTTTCTGGCGTAATCACTAGTATTGAATTAACTTTAAACTTTTTATTTCAGTACATTAAAGATTAAAAAATTGAAAACTTATCAACTTATTATAATAGGAGGTGGCCCCATAGGTCTGGCTTGCGGGATTGAAGCTTCTAAAAAAGGTATTGACTATATTATTCTGGAAAAAGGGGTATTAGTCAATTCTCTGTATAACTTTCCAGAACAAATGACATTTTTTTCCACTTCAAACCTTCTGGAGATTGGCGATGTCCCTTTTGTAGCTCATAATGATAAACCTACAAGGAAAGAGGCTCTTGAGTATTACAGGCGTGTTTATGAAAGCTGGCATCTTAATGTGCAGTTATATACTCCCGTTTTAGGAATGAGAAAAGAAGCCGGTGAGTACGTTATAGAGACCAGAAAAGGCGATTTTAGGTCAATCGCGGTAGTTATTTCTACTGGTTTTTATGATACACCGCGTAAACTGAATATTCCTGGCGAAAACCTGCCAAAAGTTAAGCATTTTTATGATAGTCCGCATCCATACGTAAATCAAAAAATACTGGTTATAGGAGCAGCAAATTCTGCATGTGATGTCGCTTTAGAAACTTATTATAAGGGGGCTGAGGTGACTATGGCGATACGTGATAATGAGATTTATCCTAAAACTAAATACTGGATAAAACCTAATATTGAAAACCGTATTAAAGAAGGTTCTATAAAGGCATATTTTAATACTACTGTTAAAGAAATAAGGCCTGATACAGTAATTCTGGAGACTCCCGACGGTGAAGTAGAACTGCAAAATGATTTTGTTCTGGCAATGATAGGATACACGCCAGATTACAGTTTATTTGCAAAATTAGGTCTACCTATTGATGAAGAAAATAATAAAGCACCCATACATGATCCTGTGACTCTTGAGACGCCACTCAAAAATGTATATGTTGCGGGCGTAATAAATTCTGGTATGAAAACCAGTAAACTTTTTATAGAAAATACGAGAGTACATGCAGGAATGATAATGGAGCATTTAAAACAAGATCTTCCTGTATAAACCGGTCTTGTTAAAAATATCACAAAGCCGTTAATCTTTAAAACCAGTCAGATCTTTCTTACGCTATATGGTATGTAACTAATTATACACATACTATGAAATCGATTAAAAAACTAGGATTAGCATTTTTCGCACTTGCAATGTTTGCCGGTACTTCTTCTTTCGCTCAAGAAAAAATGATGAAAAAAGAACAGACTAAAATGGTAGGTGGTGCAGAAATGTATCCTTCTAAAGATATTGTATCAAATGCCGTAAATTCTAAAGATCACACTACACTTGTTGCTGCTGTAAAAGCTGCTGGTCTAGTAGAAACTCTGCAGAGTGCAGGGCCATTTACAGTATTTGCCCCTACTAATGCAGCTTTTGATAAATTGCCAGAAGGAACTGTAGCAACTTTGCTTGAGCCAGAAAATAAAACAAAACTTCAGGGAGTGCTGACTTATCACGTCTTATCAGGTAAATTTTCTGCACAAGATATCATGAAAGCTATTAAAAAAGGAAATGGTAAGGCAGAATTTACAACAGTAAATGGAGCTAAACTTTACGCTATGATGGCTGGAAAAGATGTTATGCTAAAAGATCAGCAAGGGAATATGGCGACTGTAACAATTGCAGATGTTAACCAGTCTAACGGTGTAATACATGTAATTGATACAGTATTAATGCCGGGAATGTAATTTATTATACCCCCAAACATAATTTGTTTAAATAAAAAGGCAACTCATTATGAGTTGCCTTTTTCTATTTATAGTCTTCCCTTACGGGAAAGAATGTATCGAATATTTTACAAGGTGCTAAGGCCTTGCCGCTATGTAATACATTTGAAGGGATAATAACAATAGCACCAGGTTCACAAATCATTTCTTCACCATCAACAGTAAGCTGAAATTTTCCTTCCAGTATTTGTGTTGTTTGCTCGTGAGGATGACTATGTTCTGGTAAAACCGTTCCTTCTTTAACGTCCCAAAAAGATAAAGTTGATTTTTCAGTATGAATCATCTTTCCGTAAAAACCTGGAATAATTTCCCGTACAGGAATATCCTTCAATTCAATTTTCACTATCCTATAACTTTTATTTCCTGAGCAGATTGAAAGGCTCGCTCACGAACTAAATCAATATCGCCGTCAAGGGTGTCGTAACTTAAAACTATACCCATGCGTTTATTAGGTATAGCTGTGGGTTTGCCGAAAATTCTAAAATCTGTATTATGTAATGCTGAAATGACTTCAATATTTTCAAAAGTAGGATGTTTACAAATGCTAGAGGCTAAAATTACAGCACTTGCTCCTATTTTGTCTAATGTGATTTCAGGAATAGGTAAACTTAAAATAGCTCTGAGATGTAATTCAAATTCATTAAAATTTTGAGTATTTGCCAGTGTCACCATACCGGTATCATGTGGTCTGGGCGAAATCTCTGAAAAATAGATGTCGTCTTTTGTTATAAAAAATTCTACACCCCAAATTCCAGCACCACCTAAAGCCTCAGTCACTTTAGTAGCAATTTCTTTAGCAGCGTGCAAATGGTGATTTTCCATAGCTGCAGGCTGCCAGCTTTCCTGATAATCACCAGC
>JBALXG010000282.1:0-4450 GCA_036961055.1 Leeuwenhoekiella sp.
CTATTAAAATATTAACAACAAGCTTGCCAAAAAAAATCCCGTCTCGCTTTCGCGGACGGGATTTTCAATTTATAAAAGCTTTGTATTAATCCTGTACCTGAAATACTATAGGTAGAGAATAAAGTACACCTACTGCTTTCCCCCTTTGTTTACCAGGAGTCATTTTAGGTAATAACTTAATTACGCGTTCTGCTTCTTGCTCTAGTCTAGGGTGTGGCCCTCTTGAACCTATGTCAACAATGTTTCCACTCTTGTCAATTTTAAAACGTACATAAATACGATTTACACCACTTAAGCCTAATTCACTACCTAATTCGGTATTAAATTTTTTGTTTACTAAAGCGCTGATCTTCTCAGACATACATTTTTTCTTGGCATCGTTTCCTGCTTCATTTTCACAACCTGGAAAAATAGGCACATTCTCGATAACTGCGAAAGGTACATCTGCAATCTCTTCTTCTTCCTCAAACACAACATCTTCTACCTCTACAATTTCCTCTTCCTGACTAGTTTCAGTAGATTCGATTACAGTTTCCTCAACCTCAGCTTCATCCTCAACAACTTCAATTTGCTCTGGTGCTGGTGGCGGTGGTGGTGGTGGTGGTGGTGGTGGTGTGTTCAATTCTGTAATTGGAATATCTTCTTCCAATACATCATCCATATTAAGTTGGCCAATATCAATAGCCTTCTTTTCGTAGGACTTCCATTCAATTGCTCCATAAGTGAGCGCCAGAATCAAAATCATACCTATTTGGAAGAAGAGAACACTTCTTCTACCAAGGTCTGCTTTCGGATTTTTCTTAGGTTCCATAGGATCTTAGTTGTTAAGGATTGCTAATTTAAATAAAATCATCTGCAATATGAAATTAAAATTTTGATTTTAATTTTTGCAGTTTAGACCTGAAGGCGAAAATCAGTGTTATTCCCATTAAAATACCTGCTGAATTTGCCACCATGTCCATAAAATCTGCCGATCTGTAAGTGGTTAACCACCCTTGCATTAACTCAATAATTGTACCATTAATTAACGCCAGAAATACAGTTATAATAATACTGAAGCTAAGCTTTTTTTCTCTAAAATAAAAGCAATAAAAAAAAAAACCACAAAAATGTGAACCCTATATAAACAAAAAAATGAAAAATTTTGTCTGAATAAGCGGGTGCTCCTTCTATTTCAGGCGTAGGAAGCATCGACACAGTGGCTAAAGCACCCGTGTAGATTAATGCTAATATGAGTGATATCTTACTTACCAATGATTTCTGCATAAGCCATTGCATCCAGCAAGTGCTCAATTTCATTAGAGTTAGAAATTTTTAATTTAATCATCCAGCCATCACCGTATGGATCTGTATTAACTACTTCTGGCTCTGCTTCAAGTTTATCATTAAATTCTATAATCTCTCCGCTAAGTGGTAAAAACAGGTCAGATACGGTCTTTACTGCCTCTACAGTGCCAAAAACCTCATCTTTAGCAAGTGTCTCATCAACCGTTTCTACCTCTACATATACAATATCCCCCAACTCTCCCTGAGCAAACTGCGTAATACCTACCGTCGCAATGTCTCCTTCTATACGTACCCACTCGTGATCTTTAGTATATTTTAAATCTACTGGTAAACTCATTTTATTTATATAATGTTATTAATTCCCAAAATTGTATCTCAATGTAAATCCAGATCGTATAGTTGTTTGCGGAAATGCAGTAGATATAGCATAAGTAGCAAAAGAATGGTCATAATAGAATATAGCCGTCAAATTTTTGCTCAAAGCGTAATCTGCTGTAAATCGTAAACCATAAATATCCTGTCCCGAGGTCACTTGATTGTTATCAATATCTAAATACCGCACTACAGTCTCATTCTGGCGTAAAGAAAGATCTGCTTTAAAATTAAGATCACTCTTTAAAATGGTTTTTTTACCGCCAACACTGGTAGCAAATGTAAGGTCTTTTAGCCGATATCCCAGACCAATTATATATTCGTTACCATTGATTTCGGTCATTAGATTATTGTCAAAGCTAAGCGATAGCGCGCGATCTTTGCGTATTTCTGCAAGTATTTTAACTGAATTCTGCATTTCAAAATCTAACCGAATTAAAGGGGAAAACTGCTCAACAAGATTAATATTTGAGTATAAAGTTTCATTTAAAAAGTTACCGGCCTGATCAACCTGCGCATTAACCGGACTAGTATTGCGCTGGCGATTGTAATTGAGATTGGTATTAAATTGATTAATTGTGTATCCTGCCCTGTAGCCATGGTTTACAGAAAAGCGTTTAAACCTTTTCTTAAACCAGTCAAGTTTCATAAAACCGGTATATTTTAAATTCCAATTAGGCAGTGGAAAACTTCTAAAGGCTCCCAAAGATACATTACCCGCATTACCTCCTGTATACGCTGAAAGAAAAGCAGGTATAAGCACAGCCTGATTCGTTCGGCCATAACCTACAGGATAACCATTATCATCACGAGGATATTCTGTAGTACCATAAAAATTTTGTGCCAGTCGCTCTGCAACCACAAGGCGATTTGCTTTAAAATTATCAAAGACAGTAGAAATCTCGGCGGTATTTTTGCCGAAAGCAGAACCTATCATTAAGGTAGAAATTGTAAAATTTCCATAGGTGCTTCCGCTTAAGGATTCGTATTTTAAACTTTGGGGATCTACCCGGTAATTTTCATTATAGGTTTCCTGATAGATACGATTCATATTTAAATCTATGGTCAGATCTGGAATGAACTCTACCTGAGACTGTATATCAAGCTGCCTATTTTCAACCTCGCGATATTGCTGGTTGAATTCCTGATAGAGCGTAAGCCATCCTTGTCTCGCTGCATAATCTCTAACTTCTGACTGACTACCAAAAATGAATCCTGTGGTAGGTTTTAAAGTTCCTATAAAACCTACTCCCGGTAAATAACCAGGGATATACGTACCGTTATTCTGCTGGTAATTTACCTGAATACGTTTTACCGCAGTAAGTAAACCTATAGCTGTATTTTTTACTTTTTCTGATGCGGTTAAAGTCCCGCCCCCCTGAGCATTTTGATTACTTTTATCTTCCTTATCCCCCAAAGTGGGCACCGCTCTGCTTCTTGCAGATCTCGAACTTCCTACAGCACCTGCCGGCTGCTTTTTCACAAGACCAATTGATTTATAAAAAGCACTCATATCAAATGAGCCATTAAGGGCATGGGTATTAGCATTTTCTACCGAGTTACCTAAGTTTGGTATTCCCTCTAATGATTGTAATTGAGACGAACCTCTGTTCCATTGAAAATCTGCTGTGTAAGAATAGGTAGCATCTATGAACTCAAGATATGGAATTTTGTTGATGGGTAAATCATAATTTGCCTGAAGCGTTTGATAATGCCTATTAGGTGTACCAACATCAAAGAAGCCTTCATAAATCCCTCCGGCGTCTGGCTCAAGTGAATCATCATCCTGCAAATAATTACGTATAATACGATTTTGCGACTGATCAAAATTTATTCTGAAAGACTCCGTCAACGGGTAATTAATTGAGAATTGACGATCAAATAAATAGTTGCGCTGAGAAAATTCAGGGATTGCCAAAAATCCTTCACTAGCTGTAATATCCCTAAATCGTTGCTGACTATATTGACGCGCTATATTTGTGGTAAGTGAGATATTAGAAGGCAAATAATTAATATTAAAATCTTTGAGTAATTTCCAGTACTTACTCGTAAATAAAGAATCATTTGCTTTGAAAGGTTCGTATGGCTTACTATTAAATGTATAATTATAGGTAGCACCTGCTCTCACACTCTGATTACGGGATTGCTCTATCTCAAAATCCTTATGATCTTCCTGATTATAACTATATGAAAGACTTAGGTTTTCTATATCATACGGCATAGGCTTAGTATCCTTACCAATGCGCTCTTTTCTTACACCTATTAAATTCACGCTACGCCTTAGGGTATGATCAATTGAACGACCTTCAATATTTTTACGTTCTGCCGAGGAAGCAGCATTGTCGAGACTCGTTTGCAGCTCAATATCTGTATAAAGAGGATCATATTGTGGAGTTATTACTTCTTCCCCTACCGCATAATTAAAAGGTATTTGTAGTCCCCATTTTTTAGGAAGAAGTTGTCCTGCATTGATATTTGTAACCAAATCATACGACTTAACATCTTCTCTGCTTCTTTGATTAGGCCCTTCATCAATCCCACCAAAACCTACGGTAGTTTGTCTTCCAGTCGCAGAAACTGTTGCAAAATCTGCTAAATTAGCATCTAAATTAAGTATACCAGCCCAGCCTCCCTTATTCTGAAGATCAGAGAGACGTAACTCATTAAACCAGGCTTCCCCGCAGATATCGCGACCATTTGTACCATTTCCATTTTTAAGACCCAGCATCAATGTACGTATATCACCAAAACTGGGATTACCTTTAATTCCAATTCTTAGATTACCGGTTTC
>JBALXG010000283.1:0-4444 GCA_036961055.1 Leeuwenhoekiella sp.
CTCATTGAATATCGCAAAAACTCCTTTTGCTAAAATCTACTTTACCCATTTTGATGACTTAGATACAGGTATTAAAACTTTTAAAAGAAGATATGACCGTATTGAATGGAATAATATTTTATACAAAATCGATTTAGAAAAACCTTACTATTCTAATGAGGATATCATTCGCTGGAATGAGCTAAAGTTACCAAATAGCGTGGCTTTTTATTCATATAAAGTACTTGAAAATTGGGATAAACCTATTCATAATGGAATATTTATCGATAAATGGGTCATTGATGGAGCAAAAATGTTTGATATATCCAGAAATTATTTTAACATATTTAAATGGATAAAGAGTGGTCGTATTGAAACATCTTTATCTTACCAAATATTGAATCAGATAATTTTTGATCCTACTATTCCTCGATCGCTTAAAAAGGGATTTTTAAAAAAACTCAGTTTAGTTAAAAATTTACTATTTTATTTTGCTTTTGAATGTCTTTTTCAGGATTTAATATATCTATAATCTTCAGTCAAAAATCTAAGTCCACTCGTCTCTTTGGGAGGTTTACAGGATAATTAAAGTATCTCTAAATTCGGACAGAAAAAGTTAAAAATATTGATTGGGACTGTAAGGCAAACAATGAAGTCTAAATATCCTAACTAGGATATGTTTAGAAAGTTTATTTCTTAAAACTTTTAATCTTAATTTACTATTCCTTAAATATTTTATGAACGCAAAAAACAGGTAACTATTTACTTAATTGTAAGTTGGTTTTTGTGTTTAGTTAAAATATCAACAAAGAATTTCTTTGGAGCCACCTATTTTAAATTGGGAAAATTTTCACATTTTTTTTATCCTTGTTCAAAAATTTATACCTTACCTCACCTTTAAAGCAACACTTATATAATATCAGAGGTAATCTTATAATTTTAATATCGTTAATACGTTGATGAAAACACCATTTTTAATATCATTATCACTAATTTTTTCACTTAGTATTTATAAGCCAGTTTTTAGTCAACAAAACCATAATTTAGTCCGTTTTAAAGTAACAAATATCCCTACGGGCAAAAATAATATAGCTTACAAATGGGGAGCAATGGCTTTACAAGCTACAGCAAATGATACTGAAAAATTTAAACCCAGACCTACAATAACATCTCGATATCTTGGTCTTATTTTTACTGCGGCTTTTGATGCCTGGTCAAGGTATGACGCAAATGCTACTCCTGTGTATTTGCAAAATGTAAATCGCCAGACACAATCTGAAAGCACTTTAAGTAATAAGGAAATTGCAATAAGTTATGCAGCTTTTGGCACTATGAAGGAATATTATTATAGTGACACAGAGCTGTTTTCTGAATTTATGAAGGAGTTAGGACTTGATCCGGAAAATTCAAGCCATGATCCTAATACACCTGAAGGAATAGGGAATCTGGCGGCGGAAGCTGTCATTGAAGCGCGCAGGCACGACGGTGCCAATCAATATGGACAAGAAAAAGATTCTGAAGGAAAACCTTATTTTAATTACACAGGCTATAAACCTGTTAATTCACCAGATGAGAATATTGATCCTAATCGCTGGCAACCTAAATACTTTTCAGATGGAAAAGGAGGGTCTTTTGCTCCTGAATGCCTAACACCTTACTGGGATAAAGTAAAACCCATCGGACTTACATCTGCAGATCAATTTAGACCGGGACCACCACCTAAAGTTGGCTCTGCACAAATGGCTGAAGAAGTAAAAGAAGTGATGGAACTTCAGGCTAATATGACAGACAAGCAAAAAGCTCTTGTAGAATTTATGCGTGACGGCCCGCAATCTGTACAACAGGCAGGACACTGGTTAAATTTTGCACAAGCTGTTTCAGAGCGTGATAATCATACGCTGGATGAAGATGTAAAAATGTACTTTCTATGCCAGATTACTGCCATGGATGCTTTTATTGCCTGCTGGGATGCAAAAATGTTTTATGACTCTCCCCGCCCCTACGCTTTAGTACATAAATATTATGAAGACCAAATTATTACAGCATGGGGAGGTCCCGACAAAGGATTAGTGAAAATGAAGGGGCAGGAATGGAGACCTTATTCTCCTGATGTATTTCTTTGCCCACCATTTCCCGGATATGTCTCTGGGCACAGTTCTATAAGCGGTGCCTGCGGCGAAGCTCTAAAATTATTTACAGGAAGTGATAAATTTGGACGTTCTGTAGAACTTATAGCAGGGTCTATGACAGAACCAGATCATCTTGGCAAAACAGTTACAATAGAATTTCCCACATTTACAGAGTCTGCAAATATGGCGGGATTTTCACGAGTTTTAGGAGGTTATCACATTCAGGCAGATAATCTTGAAGGTCTTGAATTGGGACGTAAAGTTGCTAGAGAAGATTATCAATTCTACCTGAAACATATTAATAGCGCATCTGAAAAGTAAGTCCAAAATTAATATAAAAATTTACCATCCTATTAACACATTTAAGGGCTTATAAATTAGTAGTTTAGACTAAACACTATATTATGAGAACTAAAATACTATTTCTTTCCCCTTTTATATTTTCATTTTTAATTTCTTGTGGAGACACTGAAAATAAGAGTAATATGGAACCTGCAGTAGAATATGAGACTGCAGATTCTCTGGATAGCCAAAAAATGGATCTGGTTAGTTTAAGGACTAAACTCTTACAAGAAAGCAAGTCATCTATAGAATTTGCTGAAGATAAAGAAGATAATCACTTTGGCTACACAAGCACAGATGATTGGGATATTCTTAAAGAAGAAGGTGATTCTCTTACCACTACTACTTCAATTCCAAAATCAAGAAAAGAATTAGGTGGGAAGCGTACTGTAGTTACTCTTTTTGATGCAGATAAAAACAAAGGTATGACCGTTCCGGGATCTGATACATTGACTCTTAAAGATGGACAACAGAATTTGAATATTTATTACCTGCAGCCTAAACTTGTAGCAACAAATAATGATACTACCGTATACGGAATTGGCTATTCAATACATTATATTTTTGATAAACTTAAAAAAGGTCTTGATAAAAGTGATCTTTCAAATATAGCTGCATCTGCCCAACTTGAGCCAGAAGAGACAATTGCTACTTATAGCTTAATGACCTATGGCATAAATACAGAAGATGGTGATATTATGCCACAGCAAAACAAAAGCTTTAATGTAAAAGAATATGGCAAACTGCAAGCAGAAATTGCCAACCTCAAGCATGTTTTAGTTGATACTGTTAATACAACCAGTATAACTTTCACTCCGGAAAAAATTACAGGACTAACAGCTAAAGATTTTGAATAATTACTTTTTCCTCATTTCGGCGCTGTTTTCTTGTTAATTAACTAATTATTGTAAATTAACAGGATGCCTGCAGAATATGATCCATACGTTTTATCACCAGAAAGAATAAAGGAGCCTCCTACAACCTTCCGAGGTAAATTAAAATTTCTTGGTCCTAGTTTTATATTATCAGCATCTATTGTGGGGGCAGGAGAATTAATTGCTACTACTACACTAGGCGCTAAGGCTGGTTTTATAACGTTTTGGGTAATAATTGTAAGCTGTGTTGTTAAAGTTGCTGTTCAACTTGAATTTGGGAAACATACTATCCTTAGCGGTGAAACAGCAATGCAGGCGTTTAATAAATTGCCGGGACCACAAATAGGTAAAGCCAATTGGTCAGTATGGACTGTATTACTTGTAATGTTTATTAAACTTCTTCAAGTGGGAGGCATAGTAGGTGGAGTGGCTATAATAATTAACATCGCAGTACCCTCAATAAATATTACGCTTCTCTGTTTTTTTATTGCAATCGTTGTCGCCCTCTTAGTATATAGGGGTTACTATCAGTTTATTGAGAAATTTTCCATCTGGATGATTGGCTTTTTTACACTTTTCACATTCGCATCATTATATTTTCTCACATTTACTCCTTATTATATATCCTGGGAAAATGTGTGGAGTGGCTTACAATTTAATTTACCTAAGGAAGCTGTTGCGGTAGCATTTGGGGCGTTTGGTATAACTGGAGTTGGTGGTGATGAGATCATACATTACAACTATTGGTGTATTGAAAAAGGATACGCTGCATATACAGGTAAGAATGACAATTCAGACGCATGGAAGAGACGAGCTCGTGGCTGGATTAAAGTTATGAATCTTGATGCAATTATAGCTATGTGTGTTTACACGTTAGTTACTGCTGCATTTTATTTACTGGGCGCAGCTGTTTTAAATGCTCAAGGTGGAGTTCCTGAAGGATATGCCATGGTAGAAACGTTATCAACCATGTACACAGAATCGTTAGGCCCAGAATCAAAAACGGCATTTCTTATAGGAGCATTTGTTACACTTTTTTCGACTCTTTTTGCTGCTTTGGCTGCATGGACAAGACAGATTTCAGATATTTTTGGTCAGGTAGGCTGGATAGATTTTTCA
>JBALXG010000284.1:0-1505 GCA_036961055.1 Leeuwenhoekiella sp.
AAAGCCGCATTATTCTCTCCCGCTTTCCAACTGAATAAATCAAGAACAGCCTTTCTGCTTTCTTCAGTTCTATAGGTAGCTTTAATGTTAAAAGCAGGTTGCTGGCACAATTCCCACAATAAATGAGAACCTACAAGGCCTGTTCCGCCGGTTACTAAAATCATTTGGCTAAGTTAAGGAAACTTGATTCTGAAAATTTATTTGGCTTTAAATAATATCTAAACTAAAGACTATGCAATTCTTTACCCGCTTTACACATCAATATATTTATATTTGCGCCGCTTAGTTTAAGTTGAAAAATTTACAAGACATGATCAAGAATTTTATAGAAGAGTTGCAGTGGCGCGGAATGATACACGACGTGATGCCGGGTACAGAAGAACATTTAATGGAAGAAATGCGTGCTGCATACATAGGTTTTGACCCCACGGCAGACAGTCTGCACATTGGTAATCTGGTGCCTATCATGCTCCTTGCTCATTATCAACGTGCAGGTCACAAGCCTTTTGCGCTGGTTGGCGGTGCTACGGGAATGATAGGCGATCCTTCTGGGAAATCAAGCGAGCGTAATTTGCTTGATGAGAAAACGCTGCGTCACAATCAGGAAGCTGTAAAAAACCAGTTATCACAATTTCTTGACTTTAATTCTGGAGCTAAAAATCAGGCGGTAATGGTCAATAATTACGACTGGATGAAAGATTTCACCTTTCTTGATTTCATTCGTGACGTGGGCAAACACATTACAGTAAATTATATGATGTCAAAAGATTCGGTTAAAAACCGACTTTCAGGTGAGTCTACAGAAGGGATGTCTTTTACTGAATTTACCTACCAACTCGTGCAGGGTTATGATTTCTATCATTTATATAAAAATGAAAGTTGTACACTGCAAATGGGCGGTAGCGACCAGTGGGGAAATATCACCACCGGTACTGAAATGATACGCAGAATAGGTGAGGGTAAAGGCTATGCACTTACTTGCCCGTTAATTACCAAATCAGACGGAAGCAAGTTTGGGAAAAGTGAAGGAGGTAATGTTTGGCTTGATGCCGAAAGAACTTCACCATATAAATTCTATCAGTATTGGTTAAATACCAGCGACGAAGACGCGGCTAAATATATCAAGATCTTTACTTTTTTAGATAAAGAGGAAATAGAAAAACTAATTGCAGAACATAACGAAGCGCCTCACCAGCGTAGTTTGCAAAAGCGTTTAGCCGAAGAAGTTACCGTTACTGTTCATAGCCAGGAAGATCTGGAAAATGCTGTAAAAGCTTCAGAAATTTTATTTGGAAAATCAACCAGTGCCGACTTAAAATCGCTTAACGAAAAGACGTTTTTAGATGTTTTTGAAGGTGTTCCGCAAGCGGAAATAGATCGTTCAGAAATCGCCTCAGGAGTAGAAATAATCGCTCTTTTAGCCGAAAAATCAGGTTTTTTAAAATCAAATGGAGAAGCGCGCAGAGCTTTGAAAGAAAATTCAATTTCAGTAAATAAAGAGAAAA
>JBALXG010000284.1:1515-4443 GCA_036961055.1 Leeuwenhoekiella sp.
CTACAACGCGGGAAGAAAAATTATTTTGTGATTCGGGTTGTTGATTAAAAATTACTTTTCCTAAAAGATATATGAATTATTTGTAAATTGCATTTGCAATATTATTTAATCTCAATTGGGAATCATGAGTACGTCACTTAAATCTGCAGAAGGCAAAAGAACGTTTAGTAAACCAAAGACTCGTTCTCTACTCAGTAAAATTGCTAAAAGTGAAGCTAATTGGCGAGTAGGTCGATTAGCGTATAGTCAGGCGTTACCTGTTCTTGATTTCCTGAATCTAAATCAGGATGAAAAGGCAAAAATTTTAGACGTTAATCCTTCCACGGTATCAAGATGGAAATCAGCAGATGGAAAATTGGGCGTCTTGAGTTCTAAAATGGTTTATGATATAGAAGAGCTTATTGAGAAAGGAATTTCAGTTTTTGGTTCGGAAGAGAAATTTATGAATTGGCTTGAGATAGATAATTATGCGTTGGGAGATGATAAGCCTAAAGAACTTCTGCAAGATCCCAGAGGGCTTGAACTTGTTGATGAAGCCTTAGATGCACTTGCCTGGGGAAGCTATATTTAATGATTTTTTACAGAATTTATCAGGATAGAGAAAATCATTCTGCTTTGGGCTGGGGGCCCGGTGGCGCCAGATGGAATAGACCCGGCACACCGTTAATCTATTGCAGCAATAGGTTGTCACTTAGTATGGTTGAACATCTTTCTATCAGGGGCGCTGCAGTTTCAGATTTTGAATGGAGGATTGCAGAATTAGATATTCAATCAGAAATAATACGTCTGGAAATAGAAAAACTTCCTGACTTTTGGTATAATCGTCCGCATGCTAAAAGCACACAGCAATTGGGTACATTATGGGCGCAACAGCGAAGTTCCCTGGTTCTGGGAGTTCCTTCCGCCCGTCTGCCATTAAATATTTATGAGAAAGAGTATAATCTTTTAATAAACCCTTTTCATCCCGATTTTAGCTCTAAAATAGAAGTTTTAAAGGATGAGAAGATACTCTTTGAATTAAATCAATAGTAACTTCCTTTATTTTCCTCCTTTCAACTTCGCAATAGGGCTTGTAGCTCTGTTTTTATAGCCGTGAATGCCAGCTGCAATAATCAATAGAATACTTCCGCAGAGCGCATAATAGGCAATGGCATCGATGCTTCCGTTGTGTTTGATAAACAAGGCAAAAAGTGCCCAGGCACCTACAATAGCAAACTCGCGCATATTGCGCAGATTGATCATAAGCATGTTGATGAAAACCGCAATGGTGATCATAATCATCGTCCAAACTATCTGATTGAGGTGTGAACCTGCAGAATCTATTTTCACCAGAAAGGAAGCGATATTGGCAATGGTCGCCACAGCAATCCAACCCGAATAAAAGCAAATAGGCCACCATACAAAAGCGATCACTTCTAGCGGCGCATCCCAGCGCTCCATATTGGTGTTAACGACCACTTTAAGAAGACTCACCAGAATCCCAATCATAATCAATACTGAAAGCCCAATGTATTCATAGGTAAAAGCAAATACCCAGGCAGAAGTGAGAAAATTAGCCAGCGCAAACCAGTAACCGGTTTGTTCAATAAAATCGGAGTTTTTGTGGCTAAAAAAGACTCTTTTTACCTGAAAAATGGCGTAAGCAATTAATCCCAGAAAAATCACTCCCCAGATGGCAAAAGCATAATCTGCGGGAGTAAACAGGTTGAAATATTTATAGCTTACTTCTCCATTAGTTGTGTCATTAAATCGTAAGATTTGCGAAGCAGCATTTACGCCAATAACAACAATCACTGAGAATAGATTGAGTAGTGCGAGTTTTTTCTTTTTCATAGTACAGTTTTAAAAACCGAAATCAGCTTCTCAAAATCCTCGGCTGTATTGTAAACATTTGGTGAAACACGTATAGCATTTCCTCGATAAGAAACCAGAATATTTTGTTTAGAAAGTTCGGACTTAACTTTATCTATCGCGATTGTTTCCGGTAGATAAATACCCAAAAGGTGTTGCCCACGGTAAGCATCTTCTTCAATATAGCATCCCATTTCGCGTAAAGCGAAAACAGCTTCCTTAGAAATTTCCTTACAATACTCCTGAATAGCTTGCGGTGTCCATTCTATCAACTGCTCAATAGACCTTGTTAGCATAGGCGTCAACACAAAATTACTCGATTCCCCTACAGAAAATCTTCCGGCTCTTGACTGATAATTTTCCTGATAGGTTGTGAGTAGTGAAAAGTCTTCACTGTCTGCGCGATTCATCCAGTTGTGTTCAATTGGGTTTCCGTTATGGAGGGATTCGGCATAATAAGCAACACCTAGGGAGTATGGGCCAAGCAACCATTTATAACCACCACAGATTAAAGCATCCGGTTTTATTTCTTCTACCGAAAATGGAAAAGCACCTACACTTTGCGTTCCGTCAATGACTAGTTTTCCGCCATTTTTATGCACTTTTTTACCGATTTTTGCCAATTGAAACCGGGTGCCGTCTGCCCAATGGCAATGTGACAAAGCGACTAGCGCCGTTTTGGGATTTATGGCATCCAGAATTTTTTCATTCCAAATTCTTCCTCTTTCCTTTAAGGCTGCCGGCGGTTCAATATTAATGATCTTCGCACCGGTGCGTTTTGCCAAATGCTGCCAAGAATAAATATTACTGGGAAATTGCTCATGCGCCACCAGAATTTCGTCAGTCGATTTTAAATCAAGACTGTTTGCGACATTGGCCATTCCATAAGAAACAGAAGGTATGATCGCGATATCCTGATAATCTGAAACGTTGATCAATTGAGCAAAGCGCCTTTTTAACGGATTGCGGATTTCAATAAAATCTTCAGGAGTTATGGAATAAGGTTTTGCTTTGCGCTTTAAGCCTTCTATTCCTAGTGCGGTCACGCTTTTGAGTTGCGGCGACATGTACGCCCCA
>JBALXG010000285.1:0-4437 GCA_036961055.1 Leeuwenhoekiella sp.
TATGGTTTGCCACTTCTATTTCTACCAGAAAATGATCATCTGTTGTACGTACATCAGGGTTTTCTGCTTTTTTGAATGGCCATATTTTACTTCTTAGATAGAATGTAATAACCATTAAATGTGCTGCAAAAAACACTGTTAGTTCAAACATTATTGGTATAAAGGCAGGCATATTCTGAAAATATGAAAAACTAGGCTTTCCACCTATATTTCTAGGCCAGTCTTCAATCATAATAAAATTCATCATAAGTACAGCCACAGTAAGTCCTGTCAAACCGAACATAAAGGAACAAATTGCTAAACGCGTAGGCGCAAGACCCATTGCTTTGTCCAGTCCATGTACAGGAAATGGTGTGTACACTTCCGTAATATCGTAATGCTTTGCACGTACTTCCTTAACGGCATTCAATAGAATATCGTCGTCTGTATAAAGTGCATGTATAACTTTTGAAGATGCCATACTTCTTTATTGTTGTTTAAGTTGTTGTGCTTGTCCTGCCCAATCTTCCCGCTCAGCCTTACCAAATGCTGTACCGAGAACATCCTCAAGTAGCTTATATTCTTTTGTAGTCATATTACTTACCTGATCAAAGGTATAAATACCAAGTTGGTGTAACTTTTGCTCCATTACAGGGCCAACTCCACTTATCTTTTTAAGATTATCAGCTTTCTGTACGGCAGGGTCGTATATGCCAATTGTTCTTAACATACTATCTACCTGATCCCTTTTAATTTCAGTATCTAAAAGAGCATCTGCATTAACAGTAGCCTCATGACCATCTTTAATTTTCTCTTCTTTGTCTGATGTGAAAAATTTCCCTTCAACATTCGCAGAAGGCTCCTCAGCTGTAGGATCCAGATCTACATGCGTTATATGATGATCATCTCCATGTTCTGCTCTTAACTTTTTATACATCTCCCCTGAAGATTTCAATATTGTTTTTACTTCTGCCTGAGCAATTACCGGGAAGTTTCTTGCATATAACAAAAAGAGTACGAAGAAAAAGCCAATTGTTCCAATAAAAGTCCCAATATCAACAAAAGTAGGCTGAAACATTGTCCACGATGAAGGCAGTCTATCCTTACTAAGGTCGATAACAATAATATCAAAACGCTCAAACCACATTCCTATATTAATAATCAACGCCACAAAGAAAGTCCACATGATATTTCTTCTCAAACTTTTCACCCAAAGCGTTAGTGGTACAATGAGGTTGCAGGTAATAAGCGCCCAAAAAGCCCACCAATACGGCCCTGTAGCAGCTCCAAATGATAAATATGTGTAATTCTCATAAGGTACACCAGAATACCAACCTATAAAATATTCTGTTATATATGCAACTGTAACTATCCCACCAGTCAATAAAATTACTTTATTCATATATTCAATATGAAGTACTGTAATATAATTTTCGAGGTTAGAAACTTTTCTCATTATAATCAGCAAGGTTTGCACCATTGCAAAACCAGAAAATATCGCACCCGCCACAAAATAAGGTGGAAATATCGTACTGTGCCATCCCGGCACTACAGATGTCGCAAAGTCAAATGATACAATTGTATGTACAGAAAGTACAAGCGGAGTTGCAAGACCTGCCAAAACAAGAGAAACTTCTTCAAATCGTTGCCAGTCCTTAACACGACCACTCCACCCAAAACTTAGTATACCATATATTTTTTGCTGAAAAGGACTTTTAGTTCTATCTCTCAACATTGCAAAATCAGGTAATAAACCCGTCCACCAGAATACAAGTGAAACCGAGAGATAAGTTGATATCGCAAAAACATCCCACAATAAAGGAGAGTTAAAGTTAACCCAAAGTGATCCAAATTGATTAGGAATAGGCAGTACCCAATATGCTAACCATGGACGACCCATATGAATGATAGGAAATAAGCCCGCCTGTACAACAGCAAAAATTGTCATTGCCTCTGCAGAGCGGTTTACGGCCATTCTCCATTTTTGACGGAAGAGTAAAAGTACCGCAGAAATTAAAGTACCCGCATGACCAATACCTACCCACCAAACAAAGTTGGTAATATCCCAGGCCCAGCCTACTGTTTTATTTAATCCCCATACACCAATACCTGTAGAAACTGTATATATAATACACCCTAATCCCCATAAAAATGCGACAAGAGCGATAGAAAAAACAATCCACCAAGATTTATTGGCCTTTCCTAAGACCGGGGCACCTACATCAACACTAATGTCGTGATAGGATTTCTCTCCAATAACCAAAGGCTCTCTTATGGGTGCTTCGTAATGTGACGACATATTTATTACTTAATAATTGACTTTTTTACAACTAATTTTATGCTTCCTGCGTATTTTTAACCTTTACCTGATACATCACATTTGGCTTAACACCTATGCTCTCAAGAAGATAGTATTTACGTTTATCATTTTTCAATTTAAGGATTTCAGAACTTACATCGTTCACATCCCCAAAGGTTATTGCACCTTTATCACATGCGTTAGAGCAAGCAGTATGGAATTCACCATCCTCAATAACTCTTCCGTCGCGTTTAGCATCAAGAATTGTTTTTTGAGTCAACTGCATACACATAGTACATTTTTCCATGACTCCTCTTGACCGAACAGTAACATCTGGATTAAGTACCATACGACCCAGGTCATTGTTCATATGATAATCAAATTCATCATTTTCATTGTACAAGAACCAGTTAAAACGACGCACTTTATATGGACAGTTGTTTGCACAGTAACGAGTACCTACACAACGGTTATATACCATTTGATTTTGACCCTGACGACCATGACCTATTGCTGCCACAGGACAAACAGTTTCACATGGCGCATGATTACAATGTTGACACATTACAGGCTGAAAGGCAACTTCAGGATTTTCAAAAGAAGCATTTTCAACTTTAGAATAAGAATCAAAAGCTGGTAAATTCTCAAGATCTTCTATCTCTTGCTCAAATGTGTCTGCAGATGAATAATATCTATCAATACGCAACCAATGCATATCTCTAAACTTACGCACTTCATCCTTACCTACAACTGGTACATTATTTTCAGAATGACAAGCTATAACACAAGCACCACAACCGGTACAAGCATTAAGATCAATTGAAAGGTTAAAATGAGGTCCTACAGTGTCATCAAAAGACTCCCAGATATCTGCATTACGATCTCTTACTTCTATTTCAGAATGGTTATAATCAACCTCGGGAACACCATTCCAATGCTCTTTATCACGTGTATTAAATATTTCAAGGGTTGTTTCCCTTATAATATCATCACTACGCCCAGCCATGGTGTTTTGCAATTGAACACATGCGAATTCGTGCCAGTCACTGCCAGCCTTTTCTATGCTTACAGTTTGAATATTTTTAAAATCTTTATATAAAGGATAGGCATTTACACCTACCTGCATTTCCTTCTGAACAGCCTCTTTCTTACCGTAACCCAGCGCTAAACCCACAGTCCCCTTAGCCTGACCTGGCTGTATAATTACAGGAACGTTCTTAACAGAAACACCATCAAGTGTAATGTTAACACGATGACCATTAAGAGCCCCATTACTAACATGGGTATTTTCTACTTCTAAAGCATCAGCATCAGCTTTAGCCATAGTAAGATAATTATCCCAAGAGGTTCTTGTAATAGGATCTGGCATTTCCTGCAACCATGGATTGTTAGCCTGTTGACCATCTCCCATACCGGTTTTAGAATAAAGCGTAAGCTCAAATCCTCCGTTATTGTCTTGCTCTGCCATCAAAGCAGCTTCCGCACTTGCTAATGTCATAGCACCTGAAGAAGTCATACTATTTTGCTTAAAATCGGCATTTTCAGCTGAAAAATCAGCATTAACTACACCATCATGGACAGCTTGATTCCAGCTAGTGCTATTACTCCAGTTAGATCTCAGATAATCATAATAACTTTGATTGTTGCCTGACCATTTTAACAAAGTGTCCTGAAATTGACGCGTATCAAATAAAGGACGAATAGTAGGCTGCACAAGACTAACCTTTCCTCTTTTTATTTCAACATCACCCCAAGACTCAAGGTAGTGAGGAGTTGCAGCAATATATTGACATAATTTAGCCGTCTCATCTTCTTTCATAGAAAAGGCAACACTAAGCTCTACTTTTTCAAGTCCGCTTTTAAATTCATTTGCATTAGGAAGGCTGTAAGCAGGATTAACTCCTACTAAAATTACAGCTCCTACCTGACCAGCATTCATATCCTTTACCAACTGAGCTACTTCCTCAGCGCTACCTTTACGCGTAAGCTTAGGCGCTGTTGTATCTATAATCGTACTTCCCAATCGCTCATTTATTGCAAGCGCAAGCAACTGAGCATTAGCATCAGGCACACCTGTTACAAAAACTCCCCTGCTCCCTGCTTTACGCAACTGCGCAACAGCTTGTTTCACTGCCAGATCAAGTTCTTCAGGCAAATCA
>JBALXG010000286.1:0-4437 GCA_036961055.1 Leeuwenhoekiella sp.
AAGATTATCTTCAGATATAGTCATAACTCAAAATTAAGTGGAAGAGAAATACCTAAGTCGTAAGAAAATATTAAATATTATAAATAATCTGAGAAAATTATTTAGTTGAAATTTACCGCCTAAAGGAAAGGATTCTCAGGTTTTACCGACCTAATAACATATTGGCTCACTTAAAATGAATCATTAGAAATAATAAAAAATATATAAAATGAAAAAGTATATCACAAAATCAACGCTCATTGCGTCATTTTTTTTAATAAGTCTTTCTCAGGTTTCCTGCCAGAATACTGCTAAAAAAGGAGATAAAAATGCCGATAATGAGATGGCTATGGCAGATAATTTTCCGGAAGGTAAATCTCCGGAAGCATGGAAACAAAAACTTTCTAATGATGAATATTATATCATGGTAGAAAAAGGAACAGAATCTCCCTTTAATAATCCATATTATGATAATCATGAAAAAGGTGTTTATGTAAGTGCCGCAACTGGCGAGCCTCTTTTTAGTTCTGAAGATAAATTTGATTCTGGTACAGGATGGCCGGCTTTTTCAAAACCTATAAAAGACGATGCTGTGATTTGGGTAAAAGATAATAGCCTTGGGATGAGTCGTGATGAAGTTATAGAGAAATCAACAGGATTGCATTTAGGTCATGTTTTTAACGACGGGCCAGCACCAACAAACTTGAGATATTGTATTAATTCTGCAGCTTTAAAATTTGTAAAGCAGGATTAAAATTTAGAAATTATAAAATAAAAAATCCCGGGCAATTTTGCCCGGGATTTTTTTATGCTAACTTTTGAATGTAATTAATCAAAATAACTAAAAGTATCCCCTTCTGTAATTTTAAGAACACTCTCATAAATAAGTTTAATTACGTTCTCAACATCATCTCTATGTACCATTTCTACAGTGGTATGCATGTAACGTAAAGGCAAACTTATTAAAGCTGAAGCTACGCCACCATTACTATAAGCAAAAGCATCTGTATCTGTACCTGTAGCGCGACTACTTGCTGCTCGCTGAAAAGGAATTTTCTTTTCTTCGGCGGTATCAATAATAAGATCACGCAGTTTTTGCTGTACAGCAGGCGCGTAAGAAATTACGGGACCTTTGCCTATTTCGGCAAGACCGCTCGTTTTCTTTTCTATCATTGGTGTAGTTGTGTCATGCGTCACATCTGTCACAATTGCTACATTAGGTTTAATGCGGTGTGTAATCATTTCTGCACCACGCAGACCTATTTCTTCCTGTACAGAGTTAACTACGTAAAGTCCAAAATCTAATTTTGTTTTATTTTCTTTTAATAAACGCGCAACTTCTGCGATCATAAAACCACCCATGCGGTTATCAAGAGCGCGACAAACAAATTTATTGCCATTAAGCACATGAAAGGTATCAGGGTAAGTGATCACACAACCTACATGCACACCGGCTTTTTCAACTTCTTCTTTTGTGCTGCAACCTATATCAATAAATATATTGTCAGGTTTAGGAGCTTCTTCTTTAGTTTTATCACGAGTATGTATTGCAGGCCAGCCAAAAACACCTTTTACAATACCATCTTTGGTATGGATGTTTACGATTTTTGAAGGAGCAATCTGGTGATCGCTTCCGCCATTACGTATTACATAAATAAGGCCATTATCTGTAATATAGTTTACATACCAGGAGATCTCATCTGCATGACCTTCAATTACAACTTTATATTTTGCATCAGGATTAATAACTCCTACTGCCGTACCGTAGGTGTCTGTGATAAATTCATCAACATACGGTGTTAGATATTTCATCCATAATTTCTGGCCACTCCATTCATAACCGGTAGGAGATGCGTTATTGAGATATTCTTCCAGAAAATCCAGCGACTTCTTGTTTAATATACTTTTTGCCATAAAAATTCAATTTTCCACGAAAATAAGAATATTAAAATCAATTAAGTAGCGTTATAGCGCTAATCCTTATTTTTGGAATAGTTTTCGCTCATGCTATGGAAAAAATTATAGTGAAATTATCCCTATACGGTTTACTCTTACTTTTTGCTTTTCAGCTTAGAGCGCAGATTCCTGTTGAGCAACAGCAAGATAGCCTTGAATATCAATACTACATTATAGAAGGAGATACCATTCCACGTGAATCGATAGATCTTGATGAGGTCATAGTCTTTGGTAAATTGAAATTTAAGGACGATGCAGAACGTCGCCGTTACCTTATTTTACGCCGAAAAACCCGAAAAGTTTATCCTTATGCCAAACTGGCTGCAGATAGATTAGTAGAATTAAGCGCGCGCCTTGACAGTATGAAAAGTAAAGGTGACAAACGCAGATACATGCGTATTATTCAGCGCTATGTTGAAGAAGAATTTACAGACGAATTAAAAAAGCTTACCCGCACTGAAGGGCAGATTCTTGTAAAACTCATTCATCGCCAAACGGGAATTACAACTTTTGATTTAATTAAAGAATTTCGCAGTGGCTGGAAGGCTTTCTGGCTTAATACAACCGCGAGTATGTTTGATATTTCGCTTAAAGAAAAATTTGATCCCGTAAATGTTGAAGAAGATTATTATATAGAAGATATTCTGCAACGCGCTTTTCAGGCAAAATTACTCGAAAATCAGCCCAGCGCGCTCGATTTTGACTATCTGGAGCTAACAAATAAGTGGACCAAAAATCCGCCAGAAAATGGTGTAAAATAACCGATTTTAGTATGAAAATACCCGATAAATCTACGCTTTTTATGATTATCGCTGCGGCTGTAACCATCATTGGTCTGGTTACCGGCTGGTATTTTTTTATATTTCTTGTATTTCCGTTTGGTCTTGGGATTTTTAGCAAAAAAGATAAATAAAATCAATTAACAATTTTGATGTGCTAAATTGCTCATAGTGGATAAATTTATTATTTCCTGAAATGGTTACACCTGTTTCCTTCACTAAAAAATATTACATTTGTTCTCATAAAACACGACAGGTTTTTCTACTATGAGTCAAAAAGTGTTGCTTAACGCTAAAGAAATTAATATAATTCTACACCGCCTGGCTTGTCAACTTATTGAGAATCACACAGATTTTTCTAATACCGTAATAATTGGGCTTCAGCCCAGAGGCATTTACGTGGCAGAGCGTATTAAAAAGCTGCTGGAAGAAGAATATAAAATACCAGAAATACGCCTGGGATACCTAGATATTACCTTTTTTAGGGATGATTTTAGACGTGGCGATAAACCACTTGAAGCTAATAAAACCAAAATAAATTTTGTTGTAGAAGATAGAAATGTTGTTTTTATGGATGACGTTTTATACACTGGCCGTAGTATTAATGCCGCGTTAACCGCCTTGCAAAGTTTTGGGCGTCCTAAAGCAGTTGAATTGTTGACCTTAATAGATAGAAGGTTTAGCAGGCATTTGCCCATTCAGCCTAATTATAAAGGGCGACAGGTGGATGCAATAAATGAAGAAAAAGTAAAAGTGCGCTGGAAAGAGCAGGATGGTGAAGATTGCGTGATTGTTTTAAAATAGCAATCAAATAAATTAAGTATACAATTATAGTTTTATAAAAATGAGCGAACTAAGTGTGAATCACTTATTAGGAATCAAATACATCACACGGGATGATATAGACCTCATTTTTGAAACTGCAGATCATTTTAAGGAAATTATCAACAGGCCTATTAAAAAGGTTCCTTCCTTACGCGATATAACCATCGCAAATCTCTTTTTTGAAAACAGCACCCGCACAAAATTATCATTTGAACTTGCTGAAAAACGCTTGAGCGCAGATGTAATTAATTTTTCGGCTGGAGCTTCTTCAGTAACAAAAGGGGAGACGCTTATTGATACTGTAAACAATATCTTATCAATGAAAGTTGATATGGTTGTTATGCGTCATCCCAATCCAGGTGCAGGTGTTTTTCTAAGTAAACATATAAAAGCAAGTATAGTAAATGCCGGTGACGGTGCACATGAACACCCCACTCAGGCATTACTTGACAATTATTCTATACGTGAAAAACTGGGCGAAGTTGCCGGTAAAAAAGTGGTGATTGTAGGCGATATTTTGCATAGCAGGGTTGCTTTATCAAATATTTTTGCACTTAAAATGCTTGGAGCAGAAGTTAAGGTGTGTGGTCCTAAAACTCTTATTCCTAAATATATAGAATCTTTAGGAGTGGGAGTAGAGCTTAACCTGAGAAAAGCGTTGAATTGGTGTGATGTGGCTAATATGCTACGCGTACAAAATGAGCGTATGGATATAAGTTATTTTCCCAGCACACGAGAATATACACAGCAATACGGCCTTGATAAAGAACTGCTGGAATCTCTGGATAAGCAAATAGTAGTGATGCATCCCGGGCCCATTAATCGCGGGGTAGAAATCACAAGTGATGTGGCAGATTCTGGGCAGGCAATTATACTTAATCAGGTAGAAAACGGAGTC
>JBALXG010000287.1:0-4436 GCA_036961055.1 Leeuwenhoekiella sp.
CATTGATATTGGTTTTTTCTTTGGTTTCCAACAATGGGAATTCCCATAGATTTTGCCAAATACCTTTACCCTTTCTTTGCCGTAGTAATGTTCTATTGTTTGGGTCAATGAAAACCAAATAATTGAAATATCTGTTTTTAATCCTGGTTTTTATAGCTGCACAGCAAGGTTTTGCAGCCGTACAAGAATCAATTACTGTAACGGGAACAGTAACCGATGCAGATGGTCTTCCATTGCCGGGAGTTACAGTAAAGGAAAAAGGAACTAACAATGGTGTCGCTTCAGATTTTGATGGGAACTACACTATTGATCTGGCATCAGGAAATTCAACCTTAGTATTTACTTATGTAGGTATGAATACTGTTGAAATGCCGGTAGACAATCAACAGGTAGTTGATGTAAAGATGCAGGCAGATGCACAAAACTTAGAGGAAGTTGTCCTTATAGGTTATGGGAGTCAGCAGCGTAAAGCTGTAACTACTGCGGTTACTAAAGTTGATACTCAGGATTTTAATCAGGGTGTGGTTACATCGCCTTTAGATTTAATTCAGGGTAAGGTCGCAGGGTTGCAAATAACCCGAGCGGGAGGTAATAATCCTAATTCTGGTGCTTCAATTCAATTGAGAGGTATAACATCTCTTACTGGGTCAAGTTCACCATTAATAGTAATCGATGGTATTCCTGGTGGTAATCTGGACCTTCTTCAGCAAAATGATATAGCTTCTTTTGACGTTTTAAAAGACGGTGCTGCCGCTGCTATATATGGAACGCGTGGAACAAACGGTGTAATATTGATCACTACTAAAAAAGGTAAAAAAGGGGTTACCTCATTTCAATATTCATCATACCTGTCTAAAGAATATGTAAATAGTAAACCAGACTTCTTAAATCCTCAGCAATTTAGAGATGCAATTGCAGATGGAACTATTCCGGGAAATGATCTGGGCTCAAGTACAGATATATTTGACGAGTTAGTAAACAAATCTAACATTAGCCAGTACCACAACTTTGTAGCTTCCGGTGGGGGTGAAAACAGTACGTATAGGGCCTCTGTTTATTATAGAGATTTAGAGGGTGTTGCTCTTGAAAATGGCAGAAAAGAATTTGGAATGAGAGCTACTTTTAATCAGTCTGCTTTTGATGATAGATTTCAGTTTCAGTCAAGTATAGCTACTAACTTTAATGATGCAAACTTATTAGGTGGTGGTCAATTTGGTATTGTTACAGACTGGAATCCTACTGCTCCTATTTATGCGCCTTTTGAAGATCAGGCCGGAGAAAATCAAAATCCGGGTCTTTATGGCTATTATCAGCCGTCTAATGGGTATAATCCATTTTCTCAATATGCAAATCGTTTTAATCAACGTCAACAACAGACTTTCTCTGGTGATATGAAATTGAGTTATGAATTTATTGAAGGATTAACAGGATCTGTTTTTGGGTCTTATCAACGTGACACGTGGAATGACCGTCAATACCGTTCTACAGAAGATTGGGATCAATATAGAAATGGAAGCGCTTATAAAGGAACAGGATATGCTTATAAAAGCAATCATTTAACATATACTAAGACGGTAGAACCTACATTGACATGGGATGTTGCTTTGGGTGAAAGTACATTTCAGTTGTTAGCGGGTTACAGTTATCAATATTCTACTACCGAAGATTATTCAATGAATAACAGCGGTTTCACCACAGATGGTTTTAATGACTGGAACTTTGGAGCAGGTAACGCGATCACAGATATAGATCTACCTCGTCCTGAATTATACAGTTTTAAGGAAGATAATACGCTTATAGCTTATTTTACAAGGGTAAACTATAGCTTCAGAGATCGTTATTTTGTTCAGGCTTCTATACGTCATGAAGGTTCTTCAAGATTTGGGGCAAATAATAAATGGGCAAGCTTCCCTGCAATCTCCGGGGGATGGTTAATTTCTGATGAAGAATTTTTAGCAGATTCAGATGTTGTTAACAACCTTAAATTGCGCGTAGGTTATGGTGTTACAGGTAATCAGGGAATTCCTAATTATCAATCAATCGTTACGTTAGGTACGGGAGGTAAATATCCTATATTCACTGATGGCTCTACAGATCCTACCTATTACCAGACTTATGGTCCTGTAAAAAATCCAAATCCTGATCTTAAGTGGGAAACAAAAAGAGAATTAAATGTTGGTCTTGATTTTGGATTATTTTCAAACAGACTAACAGGAGCACTCGATTATTACACCAGAACTACAAAAGACCTTCTTCTTAACTATGATGTGCCACAACCACCTTTTGTACAAGGAAGTATTTATACTAATGTGGGTACGGTTAAAAACAATGGTATTGAGTTGGCCCTGACTTATAGGGTTCTTAACCAGGGTGATTTTACATGGACTGTTGATGCTACAGGAAGTTATCAAAAAAACAAATTACAAACACTTTCTAATCAGATATTCTCTGTAAGTGAATTGTATGGTGGTGATATAGGTAATCCTGGTAATTTAGGAAACGCAATACGTAATACAGAAGGTGGTCCTATAGGTGATTTCTACGGTAAGCGTTTTGCAGGATTTACTGTTGATGGTAAATGGTTATTTAATAAAGCAGATGGTACTGTAGGTGGAGTAAGTGATATGACCGAAGAAGACAAATCTATCATTGGTAATGGTCTTCCTAAGTATTATGCTTCTTTAACAAATACTTTTAGGTATAAAAGCTTTGATTTAACTGTGTTTTTCAGAGGTAAATTTAAATATGATATCCTTAATACGGTAGATATGTTCTACGGCAATCCTAATATAGGGGGTAATGTTTTAACCTCTGCGCTTGGCGAATTCAGTCAGATAAGCGAAGCACCACAATATTCAGATTATTATTTAGAAAAAGGAGATTTTGTTAAACTAGACAATATAACTCTGGGTTACAATTTTAATTTGGCCGAAAGCAGTCCGTTTTCAGCGCTTAGAGTTTATGGTAGTGCAAGAAACCTCGCAACCTTTACTGAGTATACAGGGAGAGATCCTGAAGTGCAGGATACCGGTCTTTATCCTGGTGTAGATGATCGTAATTTCTATCCTCGTACCATTACAGTAACAGCTGGAGTCAACGTAACTTTTTAAAATATCATAAAAATGAAAAAGCAAAATTATATATATAGATGGAGTGCCATTTTTATGGCGCTGCTATTTCTAGGTTGTACAGATCTGGAAGAGACTACTTATAATGAATTATCATCATCTAACTTTTACAATAATGAATTAGAGTTAGTTCAGGCTACCCTAAGACCATTTACGCATATGCAGGCCTGGTTAGCATATACAGGTCAGGATGGTTACTACTATCACAATGAGCTTTCTGCAGATCAAACAGCATGGCCGCAAAAAGGTCGCCATGCTTATGATAATGGTGATCATATTCGTCAACATTATCATACCTGGACTCCTGAAGAAGGTAGATTAAACAATGCGTGGAGACTTATGTTTACCGGCCTTGGATTTGTAAATTCTGCAATAGAAAACATTGAGCAGGTAGATCCCGCTTCTATAGGTGTTTCTCCAGAACGTTTGCAGTCTATCATTGCAGAGTCTAAAGTACTGCACGCATACCACTACATGAAAATTATGGATATGTGGGGTAATGTACCTATTGTTACTCAGGTAGGTTTGCCTAACAATCCGCCTACAGCAGATCGTAAGGAAGTATTTGCTTTTATTGAGAGTGAATTGCTTGATAATGTAGAAAAATTACAGCCACTTTCGCCACAATTATTAGGACGCGTTTCTAAAGCGGTGGGGTATGCTATGCTTTCAGAACTTTATCTTAATGCAGAAGTATGGAGCGGTACACCACGCTGGGCAGATTGTATTAAATACTCAGATAAGATTATTAATGGAGACGGCGGTTCACTTACCGGAGCTATGGAGCTGGATCCGGATATTTTAGGACCTTTTAGCAATACTAATGAGAATTCTCCTGAAAATATTTTCCAGTTTCCTTTTAGCCGAAAAAATGATTTTGGTTACAACTGGGGCTCATTTTATGCCGGTTTCCCTAATACTACACCATTAATTTTAGACAATGGTTTAAGTGGTAACAACGCTTTTGTTGTAATACCTACTGCTTATAATGCGTACGAAGAAAATGATCTTAGAAAACAAGACTGGTTCTTATTTGGTCCGCAGTATGAGTATGGTACAGACACACCTATTTTAGGTTCAGAAGAATATAATGGTGAGCCTTTTATTTATGTAAACAACATAAGACGAAACACAGAAGGTCAGACCGGAGAAGGTTCTATGACAGATGGTGAAGAAAACAGTGGCGCGCGTTTTAACAAGTACAGATCAGGTACTCAGGATGATGCTAACTGGTTAGAAAATGACTATGTTATTTACAGATTAACCGGAATTTATTTTAATAAAGCCGAAGCGCTTATGCGTATGAAT
>JBALXG010000288.1:0-4412 GCA_036961055.1 Leeuwenhoekiella sp.
CCTGTTCAAAAAGGCTTCCTGCATACTGTTCTGAAACTTTACTATTGTGTTCTTTTTTCTGTGCCGCAGGAATTATAACCTTAAAATTTGCTATTTCTGCTAAAGCTGAAGTAGCATCAGTAGTGAAACATATTAGAGTAGCTTTTTTTTCTATTGCGGTGTTAGCAGAACGAATCACACTTGCAGTAGTACCAGAGCCTGAACCTGCAATCAATAGATCTCCCTCCCCTATTGCAGGCGTAGTAGTTTCTCCCACAACATAAGCCGTAAAACCCAAATGCATTAAACGCATTGCTGCGGCCTTCATCATTAAACCTGTGCGCCCCATACCTACTAAAAATATGGAATGGGCTTTATTTATAGGAGAGACCAAAGATGCCAGCTCGTCAAAATCAAAATGCCTGACCAACTTTAAATGTTCCTTTGTTATCGTATCCATAGCTTGAGCACTCAATGCTGCTATATCAATATCTTTCATATATAAATGATTTTTTATTCTGCTTGCAAAGGTACCGGGAGATAAAGCTGTAAGGTGATACAATGTGACAGATGTCTGGTACTATTTGCCACCCACACATAAATTTTTGTTAATATGAGCTATTTTTGTGGTACAATATGGAAATTATCAACAAATCGTTTAAATCTTAAATCTACAATACGCAACATTTTAACTAATATGCTAAGCAACAAAATTATTTATATAAGAGATCTCGCAAATTGCCCACCATCATACCTTAATGATCCCGGTCGACGTGAGTTTTTTGAAATAGTATGGTTAAATAAGGAAGAAGCTTTACATAAGCCTCAACATAATTTTCAGACGTTAAGAGGAGACTGGATTTATTTAATTCCCCCTTATAGGGTGCACCAACTCAACAAAGCAGGTAAGCGAGGAGTACTAATTTCTTTTAAACAGGAAATGCTCGAAGATGACATGAAAGAATTTTTACTAGATGTATTTAAAATGTTTAATATACAAGGTGAATTTTCATGCCTTCAAGTTAATGATAAAAATGAAAAAGCTCTGCAGACGATTTATGGATTAATGAATGAAGAATATAATCAAAAACAGGCCAATCTAATTATGATAAAGGCTCTTCTCAAAGTGTTTCTTCTTCAGCTTATTCAGTTAAAAGAACAGCATTTCACTTTACAGGATATTAACGAAAAACGTATCTATGAGTTTATGATGCTTATTGAGCTAAATTTCTACGATGAGCGTAAAGCTAAATTTTATGCCGATAAATTGGGTCTGAGTACTAAACGTCTTAACCAAATTTTAAAAGAAAAACTCGATAAAACAGCTGTACAGCTTATACATGAACGAGTTGTTTTAGAAGCTAAACGGCAAATTATTCATAGTGAGAATACTATAAAAGAAATCGCATATAATCTGCAATTTAAAGATCCCTCCTACTTTAGCCGCTTTTTTAAGTTAAATACAAGTCAAACTCCACAAGACTTCCAAGATAAGGTTAGGCAACATGTAATAGCTCATGATAATACATTGTATGAATGAGAGAATGAAATCTGAATTAAAGGCTTATTTGAGTAAAGCATAAAATTTCATTCCATACTTACGCCTATATATGTTCTGAATGCATGTTTTACTTTACTAGTGAGTTAAAAGGTTAAATGTTCTTTACAAAAGTCTAAAGGCCACCATAGTTTACCATTGTGCTGCAGACCAAAAAGTTATACTAATTCAGAAAGGATTGTCAACCTTTTTTATGTAATAGTTTGCTCGTACTATATATCGAATCTATTAGCCTGTAATCAAAACATTTCCTAAGTTTATTTAAGTCTTAAACATGTATTTTTATAACTACCTTAATTTAAGCAGTTATGAAAATTTTAAAATCAGGCTTGTTTGTATTTATTATTACAATGCTATTGTCATGCCAGCAAAAGTCTGAAGAAGAATGGCAGATTTTATTTAATGGGAAAGATTTAGACGATTGGCAGGTCAAGATCAATCATCAGCAACTAGGTGATAATTATGGAAATACCTTTCGCGTAAAAGACAGTGCTATAGTTGTATGCTATGATGCTTACGGTACGTTTGATGAACGCTATGGACACTTGTTTTATAAAAAACCATTTGAATCTTTTCATTTAAAATTTAAATACCGTTTTATAGAGGAGTGGATGAAAGATGCACCAAGTTATACCTATAGAAACAGCGGTATAATGTTTCATTCACAAGATCCAAAGACAATTCTTAAAAATCAGGATTGGCCGATCTCTATAGAATACCAGATGCTTGCCGAAGAAAAATCAGGAGAACCTAGACCAACAGGAAATATGTGCTCTCCAGGTACAGATGTATTTTATAAGGGTGCCAAGTCAATGGATCATTGCATAAATTCTACTTCAAAAACCTATACTTGGGATACATGGGTTGAAGCTGAACTTATTGTCTATAAAGATTCATTAATCATTCACAAAGTAAATGGTAAAAAAAGTTCTGGAATATTCACAGACACAAATAGGTGGTGACGTAGCAAATGGTTATGACCCAGCAATTAAAATTGATGGTAAAGCTTTAAAAAGTGGATATATAGGTTTGCAAGCCGAAGGACAGGGTGTTATCTTTAAAGATATTATGTTGAAAAAATTATAAATATTTTTTTTATGTGTGTTGCCATAACTGTATAAAACTATTGCTATAGCAAGTCTCCTTACTATACTTAATGTGTTTTCAGTTAGGTGGGTAATTTCACGACTGGGTTTCTGTAAATAGTATAAGATGAATAAATTAAATCTTTAACCTATAAACTATTTTAGAACGGTAATTATATTTAGTAATTAACAGAAATCTGTCTGTTTAGGGCTTTATCCTGCTATTATCTTAATAGTACTTCTCAACCTTTAACCCATATCGTAATGGTACCGTTTTACATCTAAGTTATAATTAAAATTTAGCTGAATCACTTAAGGTTATGCATTAATTATTTTAGCTGAAATACTGATTTCATTGGTTTAGCGATAATTCTGCCAATTTTAACGAGTATGTTTTTAACAACCCCATACTTCTATTAATTTAGTCATTCTATCTTATCTATACTTGAATGATTAAACATTTTACACTCATCTTATCCTTAATTTTAATTTCTTTAGCATCAGCTCAAGAAACTACTCATATGGATGGCAAAATTTTTATTTCATTAGATCAAGAATATTTCACGGGGTATTACGAATTAAGCCACATCCCAACTGGAAGTCAAGGTCTATCTTTTACACTAAATGAAAAGATAAAGGTAGAGCAAATCTATCTTAATGGCGACCCTATAGCATCAAGTAAAAACGCTAGAATTTGTTGGAATTGCACCGTTCATAATATACTTATTTCCCGACCACTTGAGGAAAGTGATACATTGCAAATTAAGGTTAAGGGGAAATTTAAAAAGAATAAAGAAGGCGGAAATTTTGAGAATGAAATTTTTATTTCTAAAAACCTTGTCGTGGCAAAAGGAAGTTCTAAATGGTATCCCGTATTAATTGCGGAGAATATTGCCGATAGAAATATTACTGATGAGAATGATTTTAGAAAATATCCTATGACATATGATATAAGGGTAGATGGTGAAGGCTACAAATATGTATCTATAGGTTCTGAAAATCTTAAGTTGAAAAGCGGTCGCTTTTCAAGCCAAGTACCCAATAGTGATATAAGTTTGGTTGCGGGCAACTTTGATTATAAAAAAGGAAAATATGCAACATATTTAAACGTAGAAGATAAAGACGTTAGGTTTTTAGATGAAAACTACCGTAAAATAAAAGATTATTATAGAAATAAAACTGGATTATCTATAGAGGCTAAACCTATATTAGTAAGTTTAGATAAGCTCGGCAGTGAGAATTTTGATCCTAATTCTTCTGACGTTATAACAAATATGAGTTATTCAATCGCAAATGACTTATTAAATGCCAATTACAATCCTACAACACAGTACTCCTCTTTTTATAGAGATGTTTTTGTTAAGTACCTAAGCTTAAGATACCTGCGAGATAATTTTCCTTTAGCGTATATTTCAGAAGTACGGAAACTTGATGGTGAGGATGCTTTTATTAGACTTGATGAATTAGTAGATATTAAAGATTTGCGCAAGGTAGATGATATTCGCGTCATTCCATTTCAATTTCTGGCAATCGAAAATTTTATCGGTGAAGATAAAATGTTAAGTTTAATAAATACCATATTTGAAAAATCAGAAGAAGGCGATATGGGATATTTGGTTCTGAAATCCAGCCTTGTTGCATTAGGAATAAATCAAAATAATATAGCACAAATAGAGGACAAAATTATTACTGAGTTTCCTGCAAATTCATTATTTCCTAATGAAAAAATAATTGTTAGTTGGTAAAGTTTTAGATAAAATTTTTCTAGGCGTCTTTATTTATATTAAAGC
>JBALXG010000289.1:0-4405 GCA_036961055.1 Leeuwenhoekiella sp.
CTCGTGTTAAATAATAACCGGACTATAACGTTTTCGCAAAAAATACATTAAACGTTGTCAAATATTCAGTGTAATTGTCCTATTTTTGCGTAATATATAATTTAATGATTGAATAATGGCGAAATTCAAATTAGACGAGGTTGATCACCAGATTTTAGATATGTTGATCGAAAATACTCGTACTCCTTTTACAGATATTGCAAAAAAATTACTAATCTCTGCGGGTACAGTACATGTGCGTGTGAAAAAAATGGAAGAAGCGGGGATCATTATAGGGTCATCCCTCACTTTAGATTATGATAAACTGGGTTATTCCTTTATAGCATATGTGGGCATTTATATCAATAAAACAAGTCAAACGACTTTTGTTTTAGAACGTATAAACCAAATTCCTTTTGTCACTGTAGCACACGTAACCACAGGCAAATTCAATATTTTTTGTAAAATACGTGCTAGAAATACTGAGCACGCAAAAAATATTATTTTTGAACTTGATGATATTGATGGTGTTTACCGTAGCGAGACTATGATTTCTCTTGAAGAGAGCATTAACGATAAAAAACGCCTTATGCATTCGATTTTTCAGGAATTGTAAGGCCAAAATGACTAACTTTATAAACCCTTTGGCTACCTAGACAAAGGGTTTTTTTCATTTCAACTAAAATCTATAAAATGTCCAGACAACCTAAATTAGAACGCTTCAACAGCTATGTAAAATCTAAGTATCAGGTTTATAATAGTTTATTTATGACTTTGCCATTTCACGGCATTTCAAATACTGGCGTTCTATTACCCTTATTCGATACCATTTGTGTAGATGGTTATGAGCAAAAATATAATCCTACTCAGATTGTATCTTATTTCTTTGATAAATATCAACGCGATATACCAGAAGAGGATAGGTTTAATCTTCTTTTTAGGTTTATACAATATATAGAACGTCAAGTAGTACTTTTTGATGCGATTGAAGATGCATCTTATCGTATTGTTCATAATATGGATGGTCGCGGTACTTTACGTAATATAAAAGAAGAAGCTGAAGCGCAAAATAAAAATCAGGCCTTAAAAGATTATCTCAATCATTTCAAAATACGTCCTGTACTTACAGCTCACCCTACACAATTTTATCCGGGTGCAGTTTTAGGAATTATCAATGATTTAAGTGAGGCAATCAATGCAAATGATCTTGAGATGATCAAGAAAATGCTTTCACAATTAGGGAAAACACCTTTCTTTAAGAAAGAAAAACCTACTCCTTTTGATGAAGCTGTAAGTTTAATTTGGTATTTAGAAAATGTGTTTTATCAATCTGCCAGCCATATTTATAATTATTTACAGCAAAATGTATATAACGGTGAATTTTTTGATAATGAAATTATCAACCTGGGTTTTTGGCCCGGTGGTGATAGAGATGGTAATCCATTTGTAACTACAGAAATAACACTTAAAGTTGCTGCGAGACTTAGAAGTACGATAATTAAGAATTATTATCGTGATATGCGCGACATGCGACGCAGAATAACTTTTGTAGGTACGATAGAAACACTGGCAGATCTTGAAAAAAGATTATATGATAGTATCTTTTTACCGGGAGATGAATTAAAAATCACAAAAGAAGAATTGCTGGAAGGCTTGCATAAAGTAAGAAAAATAGTTGTAGATCATCATCAAAGCCTTTTTGTAGAAGAACTTGATGATCTTATAAATAAGATTACAATGTTTGGCTTTCACTTTGCTACACTTGATATTCGTCAGGATAGTAGAGTACATCATCATGTAATGCAGGAAATTGTAAAAGAATGTCAGGCAGAAGGTCTTGATATTTTTCCTGATAATTATAAAGATCTTTCAGAACAAGAGCAAATCAAAGTGTTACAAGGGGTTTCTGGAAATGTAGATACTTCAATTTTTAAAGATGAAATTACGCGTAAGACTTTAGAGTCTATTTATGCGATGCAGGAAATACAAAAGCAAAATGGTGAGAAGGGATCTAATCGTTACATTATAAGTAACAACCAGACCATGCTCAATGTTATGGAAGCTTTTGCAATGTTACATTTATGCGGCTGGGAAAAGCCTACAGCAGATATTGTGCCTTTATTTGAAACCGTTCCTGATCTAAAAATTGCCCATCAGGTGATGAGAGATCTTTACACAAACCCAGCTTATGCCAGTCATCTTAAAGCTCGTGGTAATGAGCAAACCATAATGCTTGGTTTTAGTGATGGTACAAAAGATGGTGGCTATTTAATGGCCAATTGGAGTATTTTTAAAGCCAAAGAAGAACTTACTAAAATCTCTAGAGAGTTTGGAATTAAAGTTATTTTCTTTGACGGTAGAGGAGGACCTCCAGCTCGTGGTGGTGGAAAAACGCATCAGTTTTATGCTTCATTGGGAAGCACTATAGAAGATGAGCAAATACAGCTTACCGTTCAGGGTCAGACGATTAGTTCTAATTTTGGCACAACAGATTCATGCCAGTATAATCTTGAGCAACTTTTAAGTTCAGGTATATTTAACGGGATTTTTTCTGAAAAAAATGTTGCACTTTCTGATGACGATCGTGAGACGATGGAGAAACTTGCAGAGTCAAGTTACAAAGCATATTCAGACTTTAAAGAACATCCTAAATTTTTAGGATATCTTGAGCGTATGAGTACACTTAAATATTATGCAAAAACTAACATAGGGAGTCGTCCCAGTAAACGTGGACAAGGTGATAAATTGAATTTTTCAGATTTACGAGCAATACCATTTGTAGGTTCCTGGAGTCAATTAAAACAAAATGTTCCTGGATTTTTTGGAGTAGGTACAGCTATTGAAGTTTTTGAAAAGAATGGAGAATTTGATAAAGTAAAATCACTTTATGAAAACAGCATGTTCTTTAAAACACTGCTAGAAAATAGTATGATGAGTTTGACCAAATCATTTTTTGGCCTTACAGCTTACATGCAGGAAGATGAAGAATTTGGTGAATTCTGGACTCTAATTCATGATGAATACGAGCGCACAAAAAGATTATTGCTCAAATTAACTGGCTATAAAGAACTGATGGAAGAGGAGCCTGCAGGTAAAGCATCAATTCAAGAGCGAGAGCGTATTGTGCTGCCGTTGTTGACTATACAGCAGTATGCTTTAAAGAATATTCAGGAACTTCAAAAAGATCCCGAAGCAAATCAGGAAAAATTAGAGATGTTTGAAAAAATGGTTACAAGATCTCTTTTTGGAAATATAAATGCAAGTAGAAACTCTGCTTAACCATGAACTGGACAGCTTTAAATACTGAAGAATACAACCCCTTTTATGCTAATTATGTAAAATTAGTTCCTTCTCATAGTGGCTTAATTGAAGCTCTTGAGGAAGGCGAGGGAAAAACAATTTCATTTTTTAAAGCAATTCCTGAGGATAAATTAAAATACGCTTATGCAGAAGGAAAATGGACAATCCTTGAAATTCTGCAACATATCATTGATACAGAGCGTATTTTTTGTTACAGAGCCCTGTGCATAGCCCGGAAAGATAAAAATTCATTTCCGGGTTTTGAGCAGGATGATTATGTAAAACCTTCTATGGCAAATGAGCGCTCATTAGAAAGTTTACTAGAAGAATATAAAATCGTGCGTAAAAGCACAATACTACTTTTTAAAAGTTTTGATAAAGAGGCACTTATTGAAATAGGAAATGCCAGCAAAAGCGCGCTTTCTGCCCGAGCTGCCGGTTTTATTATATCAGGACATGAAATTCATCATGCAAATATTATCAAAGAAAGGTATTTTTAGTACTCAATAACCGCCTTTTTCTATTAAAAATTAGCTATTTTGGGGTAAAAATCGGATAATTTCGTTATAATTTAGCGTCAAAATCTTTCATCCATTTTCCCTGTACTTTTAAAACCTGCTCAATAACATCGCGCACACAACCTTTTCCACCTTTTTTGTGCGAAACATATTTTGCTATTTCTTTAACTTCTTTTACAGCATCCTGAGGGCAAGTGGGGAGACCAACAATTTTCATAACCGGATAATCTGGAATGTCATCGCCCATATAAAGTACGTTTTCGGCTTTAATATCATATTTTTCAAAATACTCATCAAGCAGATCAACTTTAGCATGAGCTCCCAGATAAATATCTGTAACACCCAATCCTTCTAAACGACTTCGCACACCTTCATTAGTACCTCCTGAAATTATACAAATTTTAAATCCCTGGCCAATTGCTGTTTTAAGCGCATAACCATCTTTTGTATTCATGGTACGATACATTTCGCCTTCGGTGTTTATTTGTACAGAACCATCAGTTAGCACACCATCAACATCAAAAATAAATGTGGTGATATGCTTAAGATATTCTTTGTAACTTTTATTTTCCATAAGTATTTAAAATAGAGTTAGTTAGAGTTTTATA
>JBALXG010000028.1:0-13040 GCA_036961055.1 Leeuwenhoekiella sp.
TGACTTTATAAATGCCGAAATTATATCATAGTGTTGCTCTCCTGTTTTATCATAAAGCACTGTGTTTTGCTGTACTTTATTAAGAACCATTTTATTCGTTATAATTACCTTTTCAACCTGTTCTGTGGTAACTATTAACTCAAAAATATTTAGCAGTTTTCTTGCATCACCACCACTTAATCGCAAAAGGGCTTCTGTTTCCTGCAGTTCTATATCTTTTTGAGACATTATGCGGTCTTCGGTTATTGCACGCTTTAGTAAAGCTCTTAAGTCATCAGCCGTAAAAGGTTTTAAAATATAGACCTGGCAACGCGATAAAAGGGCAGGGATTACTTCAAAACTGGGATTCTCAGTTGTAGCACCTATTAATGTTACCCATCCTTTTTCTACGGCACCAAGAAGTGAGTCTTGTTGTGACTTACTAAAACGGTGAATTTCATCTATAAAAAGAATGGGATTTTTTTGTGTAAAAAGACCTCCCGAAGATTTTGCTTTCTCAATAACTTCTCTCACATCTTTCACGCCGCTATTAATGGCGCTAAGTGTATAAAATGGCCGTTTAGACTCTTCAGCAATTATAGTAGCAAGTGTAGTTTTACCTACTCCCGGTGGACCCCATAAAATAATAGAAGGGATAATGCCTGCTTTTATAGCGACTGTAAGGGACCCTTGTTTACCTATTAGATGATCCTGACTTAAATAATCATCTAATTTTTTGGGTCTTAATCTTTCTGCTAATGGTGCGTTCATAATTCAAAATTATCCATTTTTTAAGCGATAATATGACATTTTAACCTGATTTCTTTTTTGGTCAGGATGTTGCTGTAAACGGTTATGCGTTTTAAAGAAAGTCAGGCCGATTTTAAGTTTAGTAATAGAGTAATTCTCTTTCCGCTATTAATTGTTATTTTCATGTGGCTTTCCTTTTGGATTGAACTAAAACTGAATGCAGATTTCACAAACTACGGTGTTTTTCCGCGTACACTATCTGGTTTGAAAGGCATATTTTTTTCACCTTTTATACATGCTAATTTAAAGCACTTATTAAGTAATAGTCTCCCTATTTTTATTCTTACAGCAGGTTTATTTTATTTTTATAGTAAAGTTGCGATGAAAGTTTTTCTAATAATTCTGGTGCTACAAGGTTTTGGAACCTGGCTCATAGGAAGAGAAGCTTACCATATAGGCGCGAGCGGAGTGGTTTATGGATTGGCTTCCTTCTTATTTTTTAAAGGAATATGGTCGCGTAATTACAGGCTTACCGCTTTTTCTCTAGTTGTAGTTTTTATTTATGGAAGCCTGGTATGGGGAACGATTCCTCTGGATACAGAAATAAGCTGGGAAGGCCATTTATCGGGATTTTTAAGTGGTTTTTTACTGGCATTTTTTGTGCGAAATAATATTGCACCACCAAAAATTTATGAGTGGCAGAAAAAAGGATATGATCATGAAAATGACCCTTTTTTAAAGCAATTTGATAAAAATGGCAACTTTATAGATCCCTTACCAGAAACTGAAGATACGATCGATGAAGATTAATCCAAACGCTGTCTTACAACTTCGTATAAAAATGCACCACAAGCCACAGATACATTGAGCGAACTTATTTTACCCTGCATAGGTAATTTGGCTTTTTCATCAACTAATTTCAGCACTCCGGCTGTAACACCTTTTCCCTCACTTCCCATTACAATTGCAGTAGATTTAGTAAAGTCGACTTGATATATTGACGTTTCAGTCTTTTCTGTCGCAGCGACAACTTGAACACCTGATCCCTGTAAATAAAAAAGAGCATCTTTTAAGTGATCTACTTTGCATATAGGCAGATTAAAAATTGCTCCTGCAGATGTCTTGATAGTGTCTTCTGTGACAGGAGCACCTCCAGATTTTGGAATAATAATAGCATCAACCCCAGTGCACTCTGCAGTACGTATTATTGCTCCAAAGTTACGCACGTCTGTAAGTTGATCTAATAAAAGAAACAGAGCCGGTTTCTCCGCAGCCAGAATAGCTTCTGCCGTTGCTTCAAAATTTGCAAATTGAATAGGGGAGATGGTTGCGATCGCACCTTGGTGATTTTGGTCAGATAGCTTGTGTAATTTTTCAGGCGGAACATAAGAGACTGATATGCCTTCAGCTTGTATTAATCCTTCAAGTTGTTTTGATAATGGGTTAGTAAGTCCTTTCTGTAAGTAAATTTTACCTATTTCCTTTCCCGCTTTTATAGCTTCAATAATGGCTCGGGTTCCGTAGATGTGTGTGCTTTTTGACATATTGCAAAGATAGGTTTGTTTTAATGGATGCTGAAATAAAAAAACCACCTCAGGTGAGGTGGTTTAATAAAAATTTTAATTTAGAACTTTATTACTGAAGATCCCAAAATAATCTGTTTTCGGTCTCATCACCGCCAATAGCACTGGCAGCATCATTATAACTAGCCCCGTTTAAAGTCTGCTCGATAATAGGATAAGTATATCTGTTAGGATAACCAGATTGTGCATCTACTGGCTCTGCCATAACAGGATAATCTAACAGTCTGATTGATGTCCAGGCTTCAAAACCTCTGTTATATAAAGCAAGCCATTTTTGTGTTCCAATAACTTCTTTCCAAGGAGTAGTAGCTTCACTTGTAGCTAAAGCAGATGCATAAGCAACTTCTGGTTGTGCAAGATACGCAGTTGCATCAGCGGTAGAACCACCCCAATAGGTAATTGATTCTGTAATACCAGCTGTATAATGAGATGCTGCGCTTCCTGTTACAGGGAATGATCTTGCGGCAGCCTCTGCTAATAAAAATTCTACTTCAGCATAATCAAATATGATTCCTGGAGCAGTTGCAGCTTGAAATTGAGCAGCAACGTGTGAATTTGCAGAATAACTTGATGCTGAACCAATTTCGGCACCAACGTATTCACCGTCCAAAGCAGTAAAGTAAAGAGGTAATCTAGGATCATCAAGACTATTCATGATGTCTGTGATTGTAGCTCCTGCAACAAAATCATTACGACCACTTAAAACTAAGTTTGCATACACAGGGTTAGTGTTAGGATCTGCACTTAAATACTGATAGCTAGCATTATCTTCTCTTGACATAATAACACCTCCGGCAATTGCTTCGGTAACCGTACTTTGTGCAAGTGCTGGCTCTACATCAGAAAGTAAAATCCCCATTCTTAATTTTAAAGAATTTGCAAATTTTAGCCATTTTGCAACATCGCCACCATAAATTCTATCTGCAGTACTAAAACTGCCTATATCACTATCCATAGTGTTTATTGCAGTTGTTAATCTTGCGAGAAGATCTTTATAGATAGTCAAACCATCATCATATTTAGGAGATAAATTGTTGATATCTAAAGCTTCCGTATAAGGAACATCGTCAAAAGTTTCAACTAAATTACTATAGGTGTAAACATTAAGAACTTCTATTATCGCAAGCTTATTAGGTTTTTGAGCCTCTTCTGCTGGAGTAAGATAGGTAGTTGCAGTAATATTTATTGATGCCTCATTTAAATCTTTTAATACATCCTTGTACATGACATCCCAGTGATTTGCAGGGATTGTACGAGTTACCTGATCATAATTACTTTCATCAGGATACGTGGTTTCCTGTAAAAATTGAGACCAAAGTTTAGTGTTGTTCAAGTTAACATTTAGGTCAACAATTTGATCAACAAGGTTCTTTTCGGCTCCGGTAAATAATGATTCACCAGAAACTGCTGCGGGATCTTTTATGTTCTGATTCAGATTTTCTAAATCATCAGAGCAAGAAAACATAAGTATCCCTACAAATAAGATTAATATATTTTTCATTTTCTTTTTGATTAGAATTTTATTTTTACATTAAATGCGTAATCTCTGGTTGTAGGTAAAGAACCTACAGAATATCCCTGTAAATTACCCGAACCTAAACCACTTTCAGGATCAGCATGTGGAAGATTTTTATGTATAATCCACAAGTTAGAACCTATAAGGCTAAATGTAACATCTGTTAAGAATGTTTCGCTTAATAAGTTTTTAGGTAGATCATAAGAAAAAGCAACTTCTCTTAGCTTAACAAAACTAGCATCGTAGACAAATGCACGATCAGGTAAACCTCTTGTATAACCAAAAGCTCCATATCTATCTGCTCTAATACGAGTTGTGTTTGCGCTACCATCTGCATTAACACCTTGGTTTATAAAACCACCACCATCTGCTAAAGTATTTCTAACAGGGTTTCCTAGATCGTTAGTAAAAGCAGTTTCTGCATATAAACCTGTAGCTAGACCGTAGTATTGATCTAACGAGAATATGCTACCACCTTGCTGAATATCAATTAAAAAGCTTAGGGCTAAGTTTTTATATCTAAACTTATTTGAAATACCTGCAATCCAGTCTGGATTAGTATCTCCAATATTCTGATCTGATGTAGAAGTTTTGATGTACTGACCACTATCAGCATCTACAACTCTTTCTCCATCAATGTAAGTGTAGTCTGTTCCGTTTATAATACCATAAGGTTGCCCCACACGCGCGTTAATAGTTAACCCACCTTGAAAAGAACCTAATTGTAGGTTTTCAATTCCATCTTCTAACGAGATAACTTTACTTTCATTTTTAGACCAGTTTACGTTGATATCCCATCCAAAATCCTGTGTTTTTACAGGTGAACCATTTAAAGATAGTTCTATACCTTTATTTTCGATCTCACCAGCGTTCAAAATTTTTGATGTAAATCCTGTAGCTGTTGATACAGGCACCCCAAATATCTGATCTACAGAATTGGTTTTGTAAAACGCAAGATCAAATCCTATTCTGCTTTTTAAGAATCTCATTTCTAAACCAGCTTCAATACTTTTAGTAGTTTCTGGTTTTAGATTAGGATTCTTTTTAACATTAGCAACAGATGTACTAGGTGATCCTGGAGGAATGTTTACGTTGTAAGTATCATATAAGTAATCAAAAGGTGCGCTGTTACCTACTTCAGCATAACTTGCTCTTATTTTACCAAATGTTATAGCATCAGAGTTTATAAGATTTGAAAAAACAAAACTTGAAGCAACAGATGGATAGTAGAATGTACTATTATCTTCTGGAAGAGTAGAGGAATGATCTCTTCTAATCGTACCATCTAGAAATAATAAGTTGTTATAGCCTAAAGACGCACTAGCGTAAATTCCATCAACTCCTACTTTTTGATCGATTTCAACCGGAAGAGGTAAAGGACCAACACTGTTTTGAAGAGAGTATAATTTAGGAACACCTAGCCCACCACTTGTAGAGGCATAAATTGATTGAAATTGATTTCTCCTAATGTTTGTTCCAATAATACCTTTTAAGTTTAATTTATCGGTGATATCCTTATCAAAATTGAACATGAAATCATAATTGGTCTCTGTATTTTGAATGTTTTTACGACCATATCCTGAATCTACATTTCCTCTTGAAACACCAAAAGCTGAAGGTACACTACCGTTAGCTCTTCTTTCTTCCTGTAATTCTGAATAAGTATCAGATGCAATTCTACCTGTTACATTCAACCAGTCTGCTAATTCATAAGTTAAAGATACATTACCAATAAAACGGTTTCTTGTGTCATTTTGGTAATTTTCATAACGTTGAAAATATGGGTTATCCCAAAATATAGGAGCAGACCCAGGATCTGAAGTTGCAGGGTTCCATGTAACATTTCTTCCTGTACTGAAATAAATATCTCTTAATTGCTTAATATCAACGTTAGTTTCCCACCATTGTTTAAAGTTTGATATTATGTTGTCGCTATAACCTGTAGAATTACGACCTAATCCATCAGTTTTAATATAGTTTGCATAACCTGTAGCAGTTAATTTATCACTTAATTTATAATTACCACTAATTGAAAAATTATGCTTTTTAATAGAGCTATTAGGAAGAAGTCCCGTTTGATCAAAGCGTGTATAACCTAATCTGTAAGAACCATTGTCTGTTCCATTTTCAACAGAAATGGAGTTAGAGATTGTAACAGGAGTTTCAAAGAAACTAATAGGTCCATTTTTAGCATTAACCCATGGTGTGGCTGTTTGGTAATTAGGAGAATCAGGATCAAAAGAATCCCATTGATAAACCATTAAACTTGGATCAAAGGGAGCTCCATAAGAAGCATCTTCAGTATAAACAACAGTCTGATCGTCAATGCCATCACCGTTAATATCTTCCTGATACCAGTAGCCATCTGGATCATCATAGTAATGACCATAACCAGCACCGTATTGATTTTGATATTTAGCAAATGTGCTTTTATCTATTGAGCCAAATGCAACACTAGAATTTACAGTAATCCCTAATCCAGTGTTTGCTTTTCCTTTTTTGGTTGTAATCATAATTACACCATTTGCAGCTCTAGAACCATAAAGAGCAGATGCAGCAGCGCCTTTCAAAATATTAACAGACTCAATATCATCAGGATTAATATCTGATGCAGCATTACCATAGTCATAGTATCCACCGGTTCCTTGTGATTGACCAGATGAATTTGTATTTGTATTGTTGATAGGTACACCATCAATTACGAATAATGCCTGGTTGCTACCTGTTAAAGATGCATTACCACGTATTACAACATTTGTTGAGCCTCCTAGGTTGTTGTTTCTTTTTATCTGTACCCCAGAAGCTTTACCAGAAAGAGAGTTGGCAAAATTACCGCTTTTAACGGTATTTAATTCTTCACCGTCCACCTCCTGAGTGGCATAACCAAGGGATTTTTTTTCTCTGGAAATGCCAAGCGCGGTTACCACGACTTCATCAAGTTGCTCACCGGCTGCTAATTGAACGTCAATTGTAGAAGAACTTCCTACTGTGAATTGCTGCTCACTGAAGCCTACATAACTAAATGTAAGTACATCACCTACACTGGCAGATATTGAATAGTTCCCGTCAAAATCGGTTTGAGTTCCGGTATTTGTACCCTCAACGAGTATGTTAACACCGGGTAAGGGAACCGAACTTGCATCGGTAACCGTTCCGGAAATTGTTTTAGTTTGCGCAAAAGAAACTTGCGCAACCAACGCTAGAAATAGCGTTAAAATTACACTGAATTTGGTTTTCATTTTTATAGTTTATTTGAATTAGCCGCGTCAAAAGTGATATTTTTAGACAACAAAAAAAAAGTAAAAGAAGCTTTTTTTATGAGCTTGAAAATATTTAACAGTTAAATATTTCTTAATTCAAACTTATTAAAAATGAAGTTTAATGCTGAAAATGCCTTATTCTATGCTATATGCCAGTAAGTTAGGAGTATTGTTATAGGTAGTGATAATAATCTTTAATGTATTTATTAATTTATGAGGATTTTAGACTAAATCTTACATCAAATTGCGTAAGCGAAAATAATAAGGCTAACGAAATCGTTTTTTGGTAAATTTTTTAAAATGATTTTAATAATAATCACTCCAGATGAATGTTGAAATTATAATAACTAAAATACCTGAAAAGTAATGGGTTTATTACAAGTAAAAATTCCAATAAAACTCGTCCCATCATGTTAACTTTCTTAAGTTTTACGTAAAAAAAAGGAGGCGGCTTTTTAAAGCTGCCTCCTTTATCATTATTTTTAATAGCATTATTTTTTTGCTAAACTGAAAGAATATCCAGTATAACCACCAAAATCAACTTTAAGATCGATGCTGCCTGTACATGTACCTACAGTACCACTTCCTGTTACAGGTACTACAAAACCATCACCATAATCAAAGTCTTCATTAGACAATACTGTAACAGAACCGTCATCAGGATTGACAGTAACCATCATATATGCTGTTTCAGCATTAACTAAATAAGGGTTGTTAGTGGATAATATACGAAAGGTATAGTCCCCATCTGCCTCAGGATTATAAGCTAAAGGAATGGTATCCCCAGCTGAATAATCTGCCCATGTGTCGGTTAAAACTGTAAAATCTCCCGCAAACTGACTTGCATCTGCAATAGCACAGAAAAATTGAACTGAATATGAAAAAGGTGATTTAAAAAAGGAACTAGTTAGCACGGTGCCTCCGGCATCTGTGTTAGTCCAAGTAAGACCATTGGTCATTACATATTCTAAACGAATTCTAAACTCATCTGTACTTAAATAGTCTCCATCTTCTAAAGAAAGTTTATTAACGACTTCTGAAAGACTTACATTTATATCACCTACTGGTAAACCATTCTTGCCAGTCATGAATTGAGAAGCTGGAATTTCTTTTACAAATTCTTCAGATCCCTGCAAAGCTGATCCTCTATATTGAGCGGCATAAACTTGAACACTTGAGAGTAGAGCTCCATTTTCTTTATCTTGGGCTTCAACGGTAATAGACCATTCTACAGATGGATTATTAAAATCAAAAGTAGAATTATTTTCAGAGACCGTTCTCAAAATACCCCCAGAAGTTGTTGTGTCAAAAACCTGATCTACAATTCTATCGCTATCACTACATCCTGAAAAACAGGAGGCTAGAGCAAAAACGATTATTAATTTTATTTTTTTCATAATATTTTTTAGATTTTAATTAGAAACAGGAAAACCTGGTGAGGTTGGGTTATTATCCCAAAATACCTGAGTTGTAACTGCTTGTTTTTGTGTTACAGACGAGTTGTTATTTACAAAATTTGCAGGATATCTAAAAGAGCGTATAAACCCACCTGGGTTTGGCTCTCTGTTTGGCTGAAGGGTAGTAGGGTAGCCTGTTCTTCTATAAAAGTTATAGTTGAGAGTTCCATTACCAAAAGAAGCTACCCAAAATTGCTCAGACATTATATTCCATTTATCCTCAGTTGATCCTGCTTTGTATGCAGCTGATACATCAGCGATAAAACCTGTTATGTCATCAACGGTGGGTTCAAAACTTAAATCTGCATCTGCATCCATACTTCCGAAAGCGGTTACTTTTTCAATTGATTTTTTTACTCCCTCAAGTATAAAAGGTTCTGCTGTTGCAGGGTCTGTTATCATTGCAACTTCTGCTTTCATAAAGTCAACCCACGAAGCTAGCATGAGAGGAGTTATACCAGCACCTGCGGCACCTCCACCTTGAGCTACTGGGTCAAATCTACTATCATCAAAATTTCCTCCCGCTGGATAGATTCCGTAAGTACTTCTTAAAAATCCATCACCTGGTGTGCCATCATTATCTCCGTGATCGCGACCCCAATATCCATTAGGTAAACTGCAAAAAGTATAACCTCCATCTATATAATGCTGGGGGGCGCTTTCCAGTGAACATGTTAATGTTTGTTCATTAGGAGCAACTTCTTCTCCTGGAACGGCATTTACTTGTCTATAGAAATAATAACGTATTCTAGGGTCATCATCTTCAATCATTGTACCCATTAACCAATTAGAAAGATAATCTCCAGCTCCATTAGGGGTGTAGTTGTCAGCATATTTTGGATGTCTGGTATCTGGTTGGGTTTCATTGGTACCCCACTGAAATTGAAAATCTTCACTTGTGGAAGTGATGTAGTTTCCGCTTGCTACAATACTATTGAATTTGCCAATTGCTGCGTTATCTACTAAACGAGTTTGAAGATAGATTTTCATTTTTAGAGTATTGGCCAATTTAATCCATAGGCTATAGTCGTTATCATAATATAAATCTAAATCTGGCTCTGCTAAGACATCTGTTCGGGTAAAATTACTTATAGCTTGATCTAGCATTCCTTCTGCAGCTGCATAAACTGATGCACCGGAATCTACATTGGGGTTAAATACGCCTTCTCCTGCTTGTAATGCTTCAGAATAAGGAACATCTCCAAAGTTATCTACGAGTGTGATTAAAACATCTGCAGAAAGAACTTGGGCTATGGCGATATGTCTAAATTGAGAATTTTCTTCTGCTAATGGTGTCATAGCTTTAACATCTGCAAGTATTTGGCGATATGCATCATCCCATACATAATCAGAAGCAGTGGGGCCGTAAGCATTTAAATAATTTCGACTACCCAAATATTCTATACGCACTAGCTGTGCATTATCATAACCCAAACTATCTTTGAGGGTTGCATACCTTAACTGTATTGCATTTAAGAAAAAGTCAACATCTGCCTGATCCGGAGTAAGTGCATTTGGGTTGTCAGTCAAATCTAGATCTGTAGTCTCACAAGAATGAAAAGCCATCCCGGTTATGAGAGTTACAACTAATAATTTATAAATTCTTTTCATGATTAATTTTTTTATATTTAGAATGACGCTTGAATACTAAGTCCATATCTTTTAGAGCTTGGCCCACTTAAGAAGTCAAATCCTTGCCCATTTCCTACACCTAAAGCTGCTACGTTAGGGTCAAAATTGATTCCATCTGGGGTGTTGTAAGCATCGTACCATAAGTTATATCCAGAAAAAGTTATTCTTAATGAACCAAAAGGGGTTCTTTCTAAAATTGAAGGAGGTAATGAATATCCTAACGAAACTTCCTGGAGCCTTACAACTGAGCCATCATAAATTTGAAGCTCATCTGGTCCAAATAAAATATTGTCAAAATAATATTGTGAATTGTTAATTTGAATTGTGTTAGGAGCGCCGGTATCTTGATTTACCCCAGGTAATATAAAGGTATTAATCCTGTCGTCAGTATCTGTGGTTAAACCTCTTCCTAATAATGTAGCGATTGTTTGGCTATATATATCACCTCCTGAAACATGGCTAATTAAGAAATTGAAGCTTATATTTTTAAAAGTCATTGTGCTTCCAACGTTTAAAGTGTAGTCAGGATTAGGATTGCCTATTGCAAATTGTCCTGATTCTACTACATAATCTCCCTGGCTATTTGTTACTAGCTCCCCATTTTCATTTCTTAATATTCTTGACCCTACTATGGTTCCCAGTGCTTCTCCCGGAATAGCTGCATTTCCTAAATTTGAGAATCCAGAATAAACTATAAGATCAGTGTCAGCCCCAAGATCTTTTACTATAGGATCGATTGTACTAAAATTGGCATTTACATTCCAATTAAAACCTCCGCTTTCTTTACTTTTTATAACGTCAACTCCTAGGTCCAGTTCAAGTCCTTTTACACTTATCTCTCCAATATTGGTCTGAGTGTCTGTATAGCCTGTAGAGGCATCAAGATCTCTGTTTACTATTAGATCTTTAGTGACTCTGTCGAAGTATGACGCGTTAAGAGAAATTCTATTTTTCCACCATCTTGATTCAATACCAAACTCAAGTTCAGTTAGTGTCTCAGGTTTTAAATTGGGATTACCTAATGATTCATCTGTAGTATTAGTCACTACAAAACTTCCTCCATCATCTATAAAAGCCTGAGTGTCGAGCTTCAATGTGTTAGCTATAGGATAAGCTGATGGAAAATTAGCTGAGGCTCCATATCCTGCTCTTAATTTAAGAAAATTAAGGACATCACTCCCTCTTAAGCCCTCAATAGCAGCCGTAGGAAGGAAAGACATACTTGCGCTTGGGTACGCAATTGATCTATTATCTTTCGCAAGATTTGATACCCAGTCATTTCTTCCGGCTACGGTTAAATATAAAAAGCTGTCATAATCAAATTCTGCCTGTCCATAAATTCCAGCAATATTTTGTTCTCTAAAATATTGAATTTCATCCTGTAATTGAAAATTGAAATGTCTTAATACGTTAAACACTTGCTGGCCTGAACTGGATACACCATTTTGATCGAACACGGTACGTCTGGTGGTTGCACCCAAGGTAAATGTAAGCCCTAATTTTTCAGACAAGTCATATGTGCCAGTTAAACTAACATTATGATCCCAAATTGTGTTTGTATTGTTGTAGGTATCATAAAAGCCACTTCTTATTCTAGTATCATCTGTAACTCCACCTTTGTTTTGATAATTTGTATTGTTCTCACTATAAACATCAATACCTAAACGATAGGTTAAGCTTAAATTCTCTGAGAGTGCATAGTTTAAAGCTGTGTTGCCAAAAACTCTGTTAGTAAGTTGTTCAGATCTGGCATTGTAAACAGTCCAATTAGGGTTTTGTATACCATTAGATTGACGATAGTAAACACTTGAACCATCTATTGGATTTTGGTAAGGTAGGCCATTTAAATCGACACTTCTTGGTGTAAAGAATACATTAGAGAAAACTGAAGAACCACCACCACCAAAAACCGTATTACCATCTCCAGCTGAAACCGGGGGTGATTTAAAATCTGTTCTTGAAAAATTCATTGTACCAGAAACGGTAAAGTTATTACTTAATTCAGCGCGACCACCAAGACCAAGTGTGTTTCTAGTTACCTTATTCTCTGGTGTGAATCCTTCATCTTCTAAATGTCCTCCACTTACATTATAGCTTACTTTTCCGTCATCAGAGGATCCAGCTACGTTTATAGTTGTATTTGAAACTACGCCGGTTTTAAAAAAGTTTTCTACACTATTATATGGTTTCCAGTCATATCTAACTCCTTGAAATTCTGGAAATGCCTGAGGAATTCCGGTTCCTGTGCTTGCTGTAGAATAAGGATGAGGCACTGTGCCATTATCATCTATACCTGAATCATTAGCCCAGCCTGCAACACCGTCCCGTTCAAAACTTGGTCCCCAATTACTAAAAAACCAACCAAAGGCTTGGTCAAAACCATTACCATATTTCATAGTATAGTCAGGCACAGAGGCAATTTCGTTGAAAAAGACAGAAGTATTTATGGTTACTTCATTCTTTTTTCTACCACTCTTAGTACTTCCATTTTTAGTGGTTATTAAAATCACTCCATTTCGTCCAGCTGTTCCGTATAATGTGGAAGCAGCAAGTCCTTTTAGGACATTCACACTTTCTATACTGTTAGGATCCAGATCAAAAAATCTACTTCCACCAGAGTTTCCTTCAACAAAATCACCTTGAGCATTTGTATCACTACTAAATGGCACGCCATCTACAATAAATAAAGGCTGGTTACTACCACTAAATGAGCTAAGACCTCGAATGGTAATATTTGTACCAGAACCGGAAATACCACTCTGTTGAGTGATTTGTACACCTGAAGCTTTACCGCTAAGTATACGGCCTACATCTCCTTCTGCTCGGGACTCTAGTTCTTCACTGCCCACCTCGGCAACTGCAT
>JBALXG010000290.1:0-3724 GCA_036961055.1 Leeuwenhoekiella sp.
CTTGCGGCAGATTATTCACAAATAGAACTACGTATTATTGCGGCTTTAAGTGAGGAAGAAAATATGATAAAAGCCTTTAAAGAAGGGCAGGATATTCATGCTTCTACCGCAGCAAAGGTTTTTAATGTCGCTTTAGAAGATGTTACACGTGACCAGCGTAGTAATGCAAAAACCGTAAATTTTGGTATCATTTATGGAGTTTCGGCGTTTGGACTGAGCAATCAGACCGAATTATCGCGCGGCGAGTCAAAAGAACTGATAGACACTTATTACAAAACTTATCCTAAACTGCGTAATTACATCAGCGAGCAAATAGAATTTGCGCGTGAGCATGGTTATGTTTCTACAGTTTTAGGAAGGCGTCGTTATTTAAAAGATATCAATTCTGGCAATGCTGTTGTGCGCGGTGCGGCAGAACGTAATGCGGTAAATGCTCCTATACAAGGAAGCGCGGCAGATATTATCAAGATTGCGATGATCAATATTCATAAAAAACTTGAAGAAAATAGTTACAAGACAAAAATGCTGCTTCAGGTGCATGATGAACTTGTTTTTGACGTGTATAAACCAGAACTTGAAGAGGTGCGCAAAATGATCAAAACAGAAATGGAATCTGCTTATATTTTAACCGTTCCCTTAAATGTAGATATGGGAGTTGGTGAAAATTGGCTTGAAGCGCATTAAAACCTGTCTCCAGCATGCAAAAATCGGCCTAAGCTGAATAATAGATTGCTGCTACAACTCTATTTTATTAAAAATAAGTCTTAGAATCAAAGATTATCTATCAGGATTAAAGCCTATATAAATCAACCCTTTAAATATAAATGAATTGGGGTTTGTCAAATTAATATATAGTTGTACATTTGCACCCCTGATTTTCCGATTAGATTCGGCAGGAAATGGAATGTTTAATAATTAAATTTAATCAGTGTGGACACATTAAGTTACAAAACAGTATCTGCCAACAAGAACACCGTTAATAAAGAGTGGGTTGTTGTTGATGCTGAAGGACAAACGTTAGGTCGTCTGGCTTCTATAGTTGCAAAATTTTTGCGCGGGAAGTACAAGCCTAATTACACACCACACGTTGATTGCGGAGACAATGTAATTGTTACAAACTCTTCAAAAATCAACTTGACAGGAAAGAAGTGGGATGCAAAAGAATACATCCGTCACACGGGCTATCCTGGTGGTCAAAGAAGTCTTACTGCGCAAGAACTTTTTGATAAAGACCCTAATCGTCTTATCGAGAAAGCAGTAAAAGGTATGTTACCTAAAAACAAATTAGGAAGTGCGATTTTTAGAAATCTAAAGGTTTATTCAGATGAATCTCATGATCAGGAAGCGCAAAAACCTAAAGTAATCAACATTAACGAACTCAAGTAAATGGAAGTTATTCACAAAATTGGCCGTAGAAAAACGGCTGTTGCTCGTGTTTATTTATCTCCTGGTTCTGGTACGATCACGATAAACAAACGTGATGTAAAAGACTACTTCACTACAGGAACTTTACAGTACAAAGTTAATCAGCCATTAGTAATGACTGAAAATGATAAAAACTTTGACATTAAAGTAAATGTATTTGGTGGTGGTATAACAGGTCAGGCAGAAGCTGTACGTCTTGCTCTATCCAGAGCAATGTGCGAGCTGGATGCAGAAAACAGACTCATCCTTAAACCAGAAGGTTTATTAACGAGAGACCCTAGAATGGTAGAGCGTAAGAAATTTGGACAGAAGAAAGCTCGTAAGAAATTCCAGTTCTCTAAACGTTAATCATTATTTATTAATTAAAACAGTCCTTGTTTTCGCGAAAGCGGAAAAATTGGTTTAGCATCTAAATATTTGAGGCGCAGCGCAAGCTAACCACTTAAGTATTGCTACTATAACGGGAACGTAAACTAAGTTTTAAAATGGCAAAAACAGAAAATGTAAAAGACTTACTGGATGCAGGTGTACACTTTGGACACCTTACCAGAAGATGGGATCCTAACATGGCACCGTATATCTATATGGAACGCAATGGGATACACATCATAAATTTATATAAAACTGCTGCAAAACTTGACGAGGCGGCTGACGCTTTGAGCAAAATTGCAGCATCAGGTAGAAAAATACTTTTTGTAGCTACCAAAAAACAAGCTAAAGAAATTGTTGCAGATCACGCGGCTCGCGCTAAAATGCCTTTCATCACAGAAAGATGGCCTGGTGGTATGTTGACTAACTTTGTAACTATACGTAAAGCAGTTAAGAAAATGCAAACTGTAGATCGTATGAAGCAAGATGGTCGTTTTGACTCTTTATCTAAAAAAGAGCAATTGCAAATGAACCGTATGCGTGATAAACTTGAGAAAAACTTAGGTTCTATCGAAGACATGACACGCTTACCTGCAGCTTTGTTTATAGTTGACATCAAACGTGAACACATTGCTATTAAAGAAGCACAGAAATTAAACATTCCAATTTTTGCGATGGTAGATACCAATTCTGATCCACGTCAGGTTGATTATGCAATACCATCTAATGATGATGCTTCTAAGTCTATAGAAAAAATCATTGCTAACGTTACAAATGCGATTACTGAAGGTCTTTCTGAACGTAAGTCTGGAAAAGATAAAGATGCAAAAGCAGATGCTAAGCCAAAAGCAAAAAAGGCTAAAGCAAAAGTAGCAGCAAGCGACGAAGAAGAATAGGCGTAAATAACAATTTGATAATATCTAGAGTCGTTTAGTATCGCATCTTTGTTGCACACTAAACGACTTTTATTTTAACTCATAAATAAGTATACTAAAATGGCAAAAATAACCGCCGCAGACGTTAAAAAACTTCGTGAAACTACCGGTGCCGGTATGATGGATTGTAAGAATGCACTTGTAGAGGCAGAAGGTGATTTTGACAAAGCAATTACTGTTCTTCGTAAAAAAGGACAAAAAATAGCAGAAAAAAGAGCAGACCGTGACTCTAGTGAAGGAGTTGTTGTAGCAAAAATCAACAGTGACAATACAAGAGGTGTTGTTTTTTCACTTAACTGTGAAACAGATTTTGTATCTAAAAATGATTCTTATGTTGAGATGGCTAACGAATTAGGCGATCTTGCTTTAGCATCAAATTCTAAAGATGAATTTCTAGCTGCTGATTTTCAAGGAATGACTGTTGCCGAAAAATTGATCGAACAAACAGGCGTTATTGGCGAGAAATTAGAAATAGGTGGTTTTGAAATATTAGAAGCTCCATTTGTTGGTGCTTATGTTCACGGTAACAAAATAGGTGCTTTAACCGGTTTATCAGAAGCTACTGATAATGCTGCTGAAATTGCTAAAAGTGTTTCTATGCAGGTTGCTTCTATGGGCGCAACTACATTATCTTATAAAGATTTTGATCCAGAATTTGTTGCTTCAGAAACTGAGGCGAGAATTGCGGCTATCGAAAAAGAAAATATTGAACTTGGTCGTTTAGGAAAAACGCTTAAAAACGTTCCTAAATATATCTCTATGTCTCAGTTAACTCCAGAAGTTATTGCTCAGGCAGAAGAAGATATTAAAGCAGAATTAAAAGCTGAAGGCAAGCCAGAAAAAATCTGGGATAAAATCGTTCCTGGTAAAGTTGATCGTTATATTGCTGACAATACAACTATGGATCATGAGAAAGCATTGCTTGATCAAAATTTCATAATGGATGACAGCATGAATGTTGCAAAATATGTAACCGGTATGGGCAGCGCTAAAGT
>JBALXG010000290.1:3734-4391 GCA_036961055.1 Leeuwenhoekiella sp.
TTAAAAGAGTCACTCTAGCATAAACCTTGATGGTTTTATTTATCATAAAGGCTGCTTTTTAAGCGGCCTTTTTTTATGCCCTAAATTCTTTCTTTTGGGCTATATTACTAAAAGATGATATTAATTCTAGTTGAAAAGGTTGTATTCAATTTTGCTTATTACTCCTTTTGAATCAGTGTAAATAGAAAAACTCTCATCCCTACCTGGGACCTGAAAAAAAGCCACTTTCCGACCATCAATACGGTTAGTATTAATTGCCCCTAAAAGAGAAATATTATCCCCCACTCTGATTCTTTTATTTTTTAGAGTCAAAGTTGATTGGGGACCTGTAATTTCTAAAAATGCTAATTCGTAGTTATTACCAGCTTCCATTCTATCTTCGAAAAGCATTTTTAAATTTTTTAATGAATCGCTGTATTCTTTCGACATTTCTGGCTCATTATATTCTTTATAGCTATACGAATTGCTCAATAGGTTTTGTATCGCTTGCTTAGAGCCATTTGACTCCTTGATACTGCTTAACAAATAATTGCTAACACGTATTTGACTGAATTCAGTGGTTGATAATATATTTATATTTTGTGCCTCACAACTAGCAGAAAAGGTAAACAGAATAACAATTATTTTTAATCTTAAAAATTTCATATTCAATCATTT
>JBALXG010000291.1:0-4381 GCA_036961055.1 Leeuwenhoekiella sp.
AGTATCACAATAATTTTAAACAGGTACGTCAAAAAGTTAAGGAAGTTGAAGAACGGGATCATGTGCGCAACTTTCAGCCGCCGGTTTCGGGAGAAGAAATAATGGAAACTTTTGGCCTAAAACCTTCTAAGGAAATCGGCATTATTAAAGACGCGATAAAAGAAGCGATTTTAGAAGGAGAGATTGCAAATAATTACAATGAAGCACTGGAATTTATGCTGAAAAAAGGCGAAGAAATAGGCCTAAAAGTGGTCCAATCTTAGTGAAAATCGGTGAAATTTCTGAAAAATCAAACGCCTTATAAAGGCTAATTCTCAACAAATTGTACAGAAAATCAGTAGTAATTTCTTTGGTTCTGGTCTATATGGTCGTAATTGCCGGAGCTGTGGTACGAATGACCGGCAGCGGAATGGGATGTCCTGACTGGCCTAAATGTTTTGGTTATATAATTCCGCCTACTCAGGAAAGCGAACTTCTTTGGCAACCCGATAAAACCTATAAAAAAGGTCAGGTTATTATCGTTGATGAAACCTTGCAGGTCGCAAATTCAGATTTTACAACTGGCGATGTTTACACTAATGAAAACTGGTCAAAATACGCTAAACATGATTACGCGATTTTCAATCCGTTACATACCTGGGTAGAATATGCAAACAGGCTTATTGGCGCGCTGGCAGGTTTTGCGGTTCTAATAATGGCGATTCTAAGCATTCGCTTTTGGAAAAAATCAAAGAGAATCCCGATTTTGGCTTGGTTTACGGTGTTTTTAATGGGTTTACAGGGATGGATAGGCGCAACGGTTGTTTATTCCGTTTTATCGCCGGTTAGAATTACCATTCACATGATAATCGCTTTGGTGATTGTCGCGCTTCTTATGTATTTGCTCTTTCTGAATAAATCGCCAAAACATATTTTCAGCTTTGATTCAAAATTTAAAACTGGTATGTGGCTGGCTCTTTTTCTCACGCTGGTACAAATCGCGATGGGCACACAGGTACGCCAATTTGTAGATGATCAGGTAGATCTTGTGGGTTATGGTGCAAAATCGCTTTGGCTTGCAAATCCTGATCTGGCTTTTTATTTCCACCGTAGTTTTTCAATAATAGTTCTTGCAATAAACATCTGGTTGTATTTGCGTAACAAACGTTTTAACCTGGGACACAAATTAATAAACTGGGTAATGGTTTTAATAGGTGTTGAAATTATTACCGGAATCTGCATGTATTATTTTGATTTCCCGTTTTTAACGCAGCCTTTACATCTTATTCTCGCCTCAATACTTTTCGGTTTACAGTTCTATATTTTGCTTACAGCTTTTAAAGAAAAGTCTCGTGAGCAATTGACAACTGTATCGTAAATCGTATCTTTGAGGGCTAAAATTTTCATGCTATGATTTACCGCTTTCGTGTGATTCTTGACACCGAAGAAGATATATTTAGAGACATAGAAATTCAGCAAGATGCAACTCTTGAAGATTTTCATAATTCAATAACGCAGTCTTTTGGCTTTGATGGGCTTGAGATGGCGTCTTTTTATACCAGTGATGACGAGTGGCGTCAGGATGAAGAGATCGCCCTATTTGACATGGGAGAATCTGAAAATCCTGTGCGTGTAATGCGTGAGACTCGCATTGATGAGATCGTATCAAAAGTGCAAACCCGTCTTATCTATGTTTATGATTTTTTAAGCTTGTGGACATTTTTTATCGAGCTTGCTGATATTGTAGAGCCTGTTGACGGAATTTTATATCCTAATCTTATGTATGTGCATGGTCAGATTCCAGATCAGGCCCCGCCTACTGATTTTTCTGGTGAAGAAGATGATGAAAACGACGATGAATTTGATGATTTTGATGATGATTATGACGTAGAAGATTATGAAGGTCTTGACTTTGATGAAAACTGGAATTAAGCTTCATTTTCAATAATAAAAAACTCACTTTTTAACCTCAAAATTGGCTTTTTTGAGCCAAAAACGGAAGCTGAAAAATATCTTTTTAGCCTATAATTTATTATTTGCTTACCCAAACAAAACACAAAAATGATCAACTTATATGCTGCCCAGATAGAATCATTATCAATACACCGTATTGGTAATAAAAGCAGAACCGAAGGTGTTTTTCTTTCAAAAGAGCAGTACAGGCTTAATGACGAAATCACACCACTTATCAAAGAATTTTTCTTTAAAAGCTTTCGCGAAAAAGAGGAGAATTATTTTCATTTTAGCCATGAGACAGATTTAGAGTTTAACTCCCTTTACAACTTTGCAGGTAATATTTTTGCAAGTCCTAATAATTCACATGAAATTTCTGTAGAAATAGCAAAACATTTGTATGATCAAAGCAGTCACCCGCACATAAAACCAGGTGAATTATACGTGGCTCATATTACAGGAATCATGCTTGATAATGAAAAAGTAGATGCTTTAGGTATTTTTAAATCTGAATTAAAACAGGACTTTTTACAATTTCGCGAAGGCGAAGAAAATCTTAATATGTTGCTTGAGCAGGGCGTAAACCTAAGTAAACTTGATAAGGGAACGCTTATTTTTAATAAAAATGGTGAGGAAGGTTATAAAATACTTTCTATAGATTCTAACCGCTATGACACAAAATACTGGTTAGAGAATTTCATGGGAGTTGAAGCGCTTGCTGATGACAATTTTTACACAAAAAAGTATTTAAAATTTTGTCAGGATTTTGCTAAAGATGTAGTGTTACCGGCAGAAGATAAGCGTGAAGAAGTTATGTTTATGAATCGTGCTGTAAACCATTTTGCAAAAAATGACAACTTTGAAGAAAGTGCATTTGTAAACGACGTTATGGAAAATCCTGCGCTCATACCAGAATTCCAAAACTATAAAATGGACAGGGCGCCTAAGTATAAAATAGAAGATCTTACCTCCTTCCCTATCGCAAATACTGCGGTTTCTGCTGCTCGTAAAAAGATGAAAAATCTAATAGAACTGGATACAAACATCCAGATCAAGTTAAATTTTATCAATCCTGAAAGCGCAGAAAAGTATATAGAAAAAGGCTGGGATGAAGAAAAACAGATGTACTACTATCTTGTGTATTTTAATAAGGAACAAAAAAGTCAATAAGACGCCTGCATAAGGCGCTGCATATTTACATCTTCATAATTACGTTTAACAAAGTCTAGGGCAGTTTTTACAATTTGCCCCATAGATTTTGCACGTTTAAATTTCATATCCATTGTGTAATCGTAAAGTTCATTACGCAGGCGTATGAGATTAGCTTCTGTAGAGACGGTATCTGTAATCATGCATTTTAAAAGTCGGCGTAATCTGGTATTCGATGTAATAATTCGCTTTGCCAGCACCGCGCGTTCTTCCATGCGATATTGCTCTATAGAATTGTTTCCTAATAAACTGGAAACCAGATCTACCATTTTAAAGTTTTCTTTAAATAAATGCGGCTTATAGACTTTAAAATTACCCTCAAAACATTGCTGATCAAAATCTATTGCTCGTATTTTATATTTAATGTGATCAAAATCATGGGTGGGAATAACCACATAATTATAAGAGCGCATATCACCTAAGAGCAAAATTGTGCAACGCTCATTAAATTTTACAAATTCTTTCGCGATTTGCGATCTGCCCACATGGTCGCAACTATCAAGATAATTACTTATAAATTCATCCCCGGGAATACCGGCAATGTGTTCTTCAATCAAAGTATCTTTATATACTAAAAAATTGATACGATTTGGTGAAAGTGTGTGTTCTAACTCAAGACCATAAATACGACTGGCATCAGCTTTTTTTACGTAGAAATACGTGTAATTGTCATTATAAATATTCTTGATTTTTATGCGAAAAGGTTTAGAATTCCCGAAGGTGCAATAGTCAATTGCTGCTACATCAAGAAAGGGCAATATGTTCTCGTTACCATCTGAATGTAAGATCGCATAAACACGTTTTAGACTTTCATAAATACTCTCGCGCTCAGAGTCAGAATAGTAAACACTTATCCATAAAGTGTCGTTATCATCTTTATCAAAAACACTTATACCGCCAGAAAACCTAAGTAAATCATCATAAAAAACGGGTATTTTAGTATCGCGGTTATACTTAACCAAATACTCTTTTAAGCTATTTCCTACCGGGTAAGAAGGCTTTTTACGAGACATTAAACTTTCTTGCATCAGAAGGCTTGTTTTCTGTAAAGATAAGAAAGCCTGTAACAAAATGGTTATCTAGGCGTCTTGTATGAGAACACCTATCAAAACAAAATCATTTTGGATACAATTTTAACAATTAAAGGCCTTAGCAAACGGTTTGGTCCTGTTCAGGCGGTTAATGACCTTACCTTTACTATTAAGAAAGGAAACGTTTATGGAATTTTAGGTCCTAATGG
>JBALXG010000292.1:0-4345 GCA_036961055.1 Leeuwenhoekiella sp.
GCGATATTTTCTTCTGGAGTGAGTACCCTAAATGGAGGACTATGCATTCCCGCGATTTTTAATTCCGGATATTCATTTTTACAAATTTCCTTACTTTCCTTCAACAGTTGTTCTGTACCCCCATAAAAAAAGACCGGGATTTTCATTTTTTCAGACATGATTAAGAGATCCGGCAATAAATCCATCCCCGCTACTCTATCCTGCTGTTCACCATGAAGCAGACCAATTGATTTGCATAAAGGCATCCCGTCTGGAGTTACCATATCTGCATTATTGACAATATCTTCAAAGGATTTATCACGTCGTGCTTCTATAAGCATGTGTACATTTGCTACACATACATAACTGGATTTACCAGATTGTGCAAGAACTAGTAAATCCTTAACAAAACTGCGATACTTCCCTATGGAAATATCAAGATTAAGCACGCGTTTTTTTACCGGACTCATGGGTAGCTACATTTAAATAATTATGTTGAGGGGGATACTTTATTCTGGTAATCAATATGATTCTATAAATCAATCAAATTCTATCTAAATAGTATTGATTTACTTTTTTAACTTTTTAGCCTTTATGGCATTCTGGTAAATAGTATTCAGCATTTTGAGATTTTTTTCAACAGTGTAATGTTTAGAATAACTCGCTAATGCATCATTATAAAAATCTTCTTTCTCTTTAGAATTTAAACTTGTCCAGAAATCTACCTGTTGTAAAAGCGCTTTTGAATTACCATATTTAAATAAAAGACCATTTTTACCATGATTTATCATTGATGCCATCGCGCCCAGATTACTCGCTATCACCGGTGTACCTAATGAAAGTGCTTCTATTATAGTCATGGGCATACCTTCATACCATATTGAAGGAAAAATAAGCGCGCTACACTGTGTCAATTCCTCTACAACGCTTTGCTTTTCCAGTCTTCCCAGATATACAATATTAGACATGCCGGTTGCTATTTTATGCACAGTTTCCTTTAAAGGTCCATCGCCGGCGATACGTAATTTATAAGATGAATTTTTAAATGCCTCCAGTAGAACAAAAATCCCTTTTTCATCAGAAAGCCGGCCAACAAACAAAAAGTGATCGCCTTTATTAATATTTTCTAAATATTGATTTTGTACAACAAAATTAGGCTTTACCACAAGTTTTGTCTTGGCCAGATTAAGAGATGAGCTAAGGTATAACTGCCTGGCAAAATCTGTTAATACAATATATTTATCTACTTTTTGCCAGGTACCTATTTTTGTATGAAACCAATTAGTAAATGCTAACCAAAAAGTTAAAATATAAGATTCCCGATACGCCTTATTAAAAACAGCATTCCAAGGGAATTCTGCCTTTACACTACTTGTATTAATTTCTCCTTTAACTAATAGCGTTGCAGAAGGGCAGATTAACCTGTAATTATGCAGCGTAAGAACTAGTGGTACCCCTAATTTTTTAATTTTTCTTATAACTAAAGGCCCAATTGCAAAATGCAAATTATGTATATGAACCACATCTGGTTTAAACTCTCTTAGTTCGTTAGTTACTTTTTTTGAAGCTGAACTATGCCATATAGAAAACAAAAATTGTAAAGCTCCTGCTAAAGAATTTTTATTAAAAAATGTAATTGTTCTTACCTCGTTATCAATACTCAACTTTTGGGTCTCTTGTTCAAATACCGCATCTTCACCTCCTCTAATGGTATAATAAGTATGGATAAGTAAGATTTTCATAAAGCAGATACAGCCTGATTTAAAACATCAAAATGTTTGAGGCTTGCTTCCCTATAATTATTAGTCTTCGCATTTTGATCAAAACAATTGTCAAAATTTAAAAGATTATTTACGATAGTTTTCGGATCATTTTCAATCCATTCTGACTTACTATACTGCTTTAAGAATTCTTTTGCCTTTTGCGGACCACAATAACTAATAAAAGGTATACCATAAGAACATCCAGTAACTCCCACATGTAGTTTTGACGATATTATTAAATCTGCATTTGAGATAAAATTAATGCCATCTATGAGCTTTGTAAATTTAAAATGATTTTGAGGAAGTTCAAATTCATAAGACCCAAATTCAGCTTTAGAAACCGCATGCGATGAAAATGAATAAACATCAAATTTTTCAAAAATATTTGCTTTTTTAAATTCCGAAATTAATGGGCCAGCACTTTTATTTTTAAGGTTTAAGATAATCTTTCTTTTACTAGAACCTTTTTTGCAATCTGCCTTAATGGGAAAGAAATCTGATGTTCTTAATACAATATCAGGATAATAGTTAAATGTCTTTTCTGAAACAAGTTTTAAATCAGACTCTAATCGTACTGTACCACATTTTGTAAACTGTTTTGAAAACAGTTTGTTTTTATAAAAATTGTTCAGCTTACTAGCATTACCGCCACCTATGGAAATGGGTATAATTTTTTTACTATACTTTTTTGTTGCCTTCAAAAGTTTATAAAAAGAATATTCAAATTTGAATTCTGTTTTTTTTAGTAAAAATCTTAGTAAAGAATTGTTCACTAGCATACCTCCCCCACCTATAACAATAACTTCATTTGACCTTACAAAATCATCTATATTGGTCATTACATTTAAGGCTAATTCTTCCTTTAAATAATCAGAAGCATTATAAACGGTTATATTATGTCCCTTATCATTAAGAAAATTATAAAACATTGCCGCCATTAAATCATCTCCAAAATTTCCTTTATCATAAAGACCCCAGATACCTATATTCATTTCTTTAAAATATTTTTAATTTTTTTATATAAACTATATTCTCGGTAAAATTGCCGGCTAATAACCTGAGTCTCTTTAATTACATTAGGAAAATGGAAATCAGTACCTCCTGTTGTATCAAGATTATTATTGAAGCCACTATTTATTGCAGTATGAGTTGCATCTGCACCAAAACCTATATTTAAAACTTTATTTTTAACTGGAAAAACTGTATACATTTTTAACTTGTATTGATTAAGGCTAAAACGAATGGCCCAAGAGTCTATTAAGCCTCTCTTTTGCTTGTGATACATTGGCAATAGATTAGCTCCTAATTTAAAAAAACCATATTTTTTTTTTGGAGAACCTAGTACATCTTTATCTCTAATAATATTCCACTCAATTAGTTCCCACCGGTCTCGCCAAGTAGCCCAGCCCCATGATGTATTTCTACGTGCAAAAAATGTGTCGTATTTATAGGAATTTTCTATGTGAAAAGGTGGTCTATAACCCGCTATTGATATTACCTGTTTTTTTTGAACATAATAATTTAGAGCTTCATTCATATACTTTAAAAAATTTTGACTTACAATCAAATCATCCTCTAAAACAATAACAGAATTGTGATTTTTCAATACATGAGTAACTCCTGAAATGATAGAATTTGCAAGTCCCAGATTATTTTCCGCCTCGATTATTTCAACACTTTTAAAACCTTTAATTGTTTTTAAAAATTCTCTTACTAAGTTTACTTTTATCAAAGCACTCTCATTTTTTGGCCCGTCAGAAAAGATAAAAAGGTTAGCCTCTTTGACGCAATGATTATTAAGTAAAGACTCTACTACTTTTTTGGTATTTTCTAAGCGGTTGTAAGTAAATAAAACTATTGGGCAACTCAATTGGGGCATGGGAAAAGTTAATTAGGTAGTCTGAAAGATTTAAATTACTAGAAAGGCGTTAATAAAAAAGTCACTTATCATGTACATCAGCTTAATTTATTCAATGTTTAGAAACTATAAAGGCACAGAAGGCCTTATAAGCTTTTGTAAAGATTTTCAAAATTTTCGGAACATATGGTAATACTAAATTTTTCAGCAAATCTTTTTCTCTTTTCCATATTTTCGATTGATAATTCAAAAGAATGATATTGATTTAATTTCTCAACCATTTGTTTAATACTATCACAAATATTATTTGGCTCAATCATTTCGACTAGTTCAGTAATTCCACCGCCATCATTAAAAACTAAAACCGGTTTACCTAAGTTCAAACATTCAATTGCAACTAAACCAAAAGTCTCAGTTTTTGAAGGGAACACGCAAACATCCATTATACTTTGATAGTTTTGCACATTCTTTTTATAGCCGGCAAAAATTACTTTATCAATTATATCTAATTCTTTAACTAATTCTTTAAGCATTGTCATATCAGGACCATCGCCTACTAAAAGGAGAATTGCATCATCCTTTCCTTTTTGAAATTGATAAAATGCCTTTATAAGATAATCTACTCGTTTCCAAAAAATAAATCTAGAAGTTGTCCCAATTATAAATTTATTCTGGGGTATACCGTCCATACGATGCGGCAACAACTTTGCGCTTGATATATTTAAGTCAACACCATTATATATTA
>JBALXG010000293.1:0-4335 GCA_036961055.1 Leeuwenhoekiella sp.
CCAAAATTGAGCGGTATGGGTTGTTTCTCATAATCCTTTATTTCGCCATGAGCTTGTTCAAAACGCTTGATATTCTCATGTAGCGCTTTTGCTAATCGCTTAGCGTGTTGAGGCGTTAATATTATACGAGATTTCACCTTGCTTTTAGGCGTGCCCGGCATAATATTGATAAAATCAACCACAAACTCAGAAACCGAATGATTAATTATAGCCAGATTAGAATATTCTCCCTGAGCTATACTTTCATCAAGTTCAATATTAATTTGTCCGTTTTTAGGATTGTTATCTTCAGCCATAATCTAAATATTTTTTCGCTTTAAGCGAAAAAAAAAGCAACTCCTGTTACAGAGTTGCTTTCTATATAATTATTAATTAAAATTAACCTCTTCGCGGGCAGCATTTAATTCTTCAAGTTCTTCTTTACTTCCTACGATAATACTTTCGTAAGTACGTAAACCAGTACCTGCAGGAATTCTATGACCTACAATTACATTTTCTTTCAAGCCTTCTAAGTCATCTATCTTACCGCTTACAGCAGCTTCGTTTAATACCTTAGTTGTTTCCTGGAAGGAAGCAGCCGAAATAAATGATTTGGTTTGAAGAGAAGCTCGAGTTATACCTTGCAATACAGGAGTTGCCGTTGCTGGCACTACCTCTCTTGCAGTAACAAGATTCTTATCTTCTCTACGCAGGATTGAATTTTCATCTCTTAAATCACGAGGTGAAACAATTTGTCCTGGTTTTAAAGTAGCAGAATCACCTGCCTCTTCAACAACCTGCATTCCGAAAATTTCATCATTTTCCTGAATGAAATCGTCTTTATGTACCAGTTGATTTTCTAAGAAAATAGTATCACCCGGATCGTTGATTCTTACTTTACGCATCATTTGACGTACTACTACTTCAAAATGCTTATCGTTAATTTTTACACCCTGTAGACGATATACTTCCTGTACTTCATTTACCAGATACTGTTGTACTGCAGAAGGTCCTTTAATTGCAAGGATATCTTCTGGAGTTACAGAACCATCAGAAAGTGGCATCCCAGCGCGTACAAAGTCATTTTCCTGTACCAGAATCTGGTTAGAAAGTTTAACTAAATACTTTTTAACTTCACCAAGTTTTGACTCAACGATGATCTCACGGTTACCACGCTTGATTTTTCCGAAAGAAACAACACCATCAATCTCACTTACTACAGCAGGATTAGAAGGGTTACGTGCTTCGAATAATTCAGTTACACGTGGCAGACCCCCAGTAATATCACCCGCTTTTGCAGATTTACGAGGTATTTTAACTAAAATCTTACCGATTTTAATTTTCTCTTCGTTATCAACAATTAAGTGGGCACCTACTGGTAGGTTATAAGATCTAATAATTTCACCTTTCTTACCTAAAATATGTAAGGTAGGTATCATACGCTTGTTACGAGATTCTGAAATTACTTTCTCCTGAAACCCAGTTTGCTCATCTGTCTCAACCTGATACGTAAGACCTTGTTCAATATTTTCAAATTTGATCTTACCGGCAAATTCAGAGATAATAACACCGTTATATGGATCCCACTGACAGATAAGGTCTCCCTTAGCTACAGTATCACCTTCTCTTTTATGCAGTTGAGACCCGTAAGGAATATTATTAGTACTTAATAAAATTCCGGTTTTTAAGTCAACAACTCTAGCTTCAGATGTACGTGAAATTACTATTTGTGCTGGTTTTCCATCAGTATCTTCTCCCTCTACAGTCTTAAGATCTTCAATCTCAAGTCTACCACCAAATTTAGCAATTACTTTGTTTTCTTCTGAAATGTTACCTGCAATACCACCCACGTGGAAGGTACGCAACGTAAGCTGTGTACCTGGCTCTCCAATTGATTGAGCAGCTACTACACCTACCGCTTCACCTCTTTGAACCATTTTATTGGTTGCAAGGTTACGACCGTAACATTTAGCACATATTCCCTTCTTAGCTTCACAAGTTAATGGTGAACGCACTTCAACAGATTCTATAGGCGCTTCAGAAACTATTTTAGCTATTTCTTCAGTTATCTCTAAACCAGCTTTAATTATCACCTCACTATTAAGAGGATTAATAACATCATTTAATGCAATACGTCCTATAATACGAGCTTCAAGACTTTCTATAATCTCTTCGTTTTTCTTTAAAGCAGAAACTTCTACTCCTCTTAAAGTATCACAGTCTTCACTGTTTACAATAACATCCTGAGAAACATCTACAAGACGACGTGTTAAATAACCTGCATCTGCTGTTTTAAGAGCCGTATCTGCAAGACCTTTACGCGCACCATGAGTAGAGATAAAGTATTCAAGAATTGAAAGACCTTCCTTAAAGTTAGAAAGAATAGGGTTTTCAATAATCGCACCACCACCGTCGTTAGACTTTTTAGGTTTAGCCATCAAACCACGCATACCTGTTAACTGGCGAATTTGCTCTTTAGAACCCCTTGCACCAGAATCTAGCATCATATACACAGAGTTAAATCCTTGTTGATCTTCACGTATACGTTTCATTGCCAGTTCTGTCAATGTTGCATTTGTAGAAGTCCACACGTCAATAACCTGATTATAACGCTCTGTATTTGTAATAAGCCCCATGTTATAGCTAGACATAATTCCGTCTACCTGCGTATTGGCCTCATCAATCATTTCTTGTTTTTCCTTAGGTATAATAATATCACCTAAAGAGAATGATAAACCACCACGGAAAGCAAAATTGTATCCTAGAGTTTTTATTTCATCAAGGAATTCTGCGGTACGAGGTACGCTAGTCATTTTTAAGATACCCGCGATAACGTCACGTAAAGACTTTTTAGTCAATACTTCGTTAATATAACCGGCTTCTTCTGGTACTGCCTCGTTAAATAAAACACGCCCTACTGTAGAGTCAATTATTTTAGTAACAAGTTTACCTTCTTCATTAAAATCCTTAGTACGTATTTTAATACTTGCGTTAATTTCTACAATTTTTTGATTGTAGGCAATAACCACTTCTTCAGGACTGTAAAATGTAATTCCTTCACCTTTTACTTTATAATCTGCTGTAGTCTTACGCTCCTTAGTCATATAATAAAGACCAAGTACCATATCCTGCGAAGGTACAGTAATAGGAGCACCGTTTGCAGGGTTAAGTATGTTATTAGACGCAAGTAACAGTAATTGACATTCAAGAATCGCTTCAGGACCAAGAGGTAAATGTACTGCCATCTGGTCACCATCAAAATCGGCGTTAAATGCTGTACAAACTAATGGGTGAAGTTGAATCGCTTTACCTTCAATAAGTTTAGGCTGAAATGCCTGAATACCTAATCTGTGAAGCGTAGGAGCGCGGTTAAGCATAACTGGATGTCCTTTAAGAACATTTTCCAGAATATCCCAAACTACGGGTTCTTTTTTATCTATAATCTTCTTAGCAGACTTAACCGTTTTTACAATACCTCTCTCAATCAACTTTCTGATTACAAAAGGCTTGTAAAGTTCAGCAGCCATATCTTTAGGAAGACCACATTCATATAATTTTAATTCTGGACCTACAACAATTACAGAACGAGCAGAATAATCTACACGCTTACCAAGTAAGTTTTGACGGAAACGCCCTTGCTTACCTTTAAGTGAATCTGAAAGTGATTTAAGTGGTCTGTTAGAATCTGTTTTTACCGCAGACGATTTACGTGTGTTATCAAATAAAGAGTCAACTGCCTCCTGTAACATACGTTTTTCATTACGCAAAATAACCTCTGGCGCTTTGATTTCCATCAAACGCTTAAGACGATTGTTACGTATAATAACACGACGGTACAAGTCATTTAAATCTGAAGTTGCAAAACGACCACCATCAAGAGGTACTAATGGACGTAATTCTGGTGGAATTACAGGAACCACTTTCATGATCATCCATTCTGCCTTATTCTCACGGTTTTTGTTTGCATCTCTTAACGCTTCAACTACCTGAAGACGTTTAAGAGCTTCCATTTTACGTTGCTTAGAAGTCTCATTGTTGGCCTTGTGACGTAACTCATAAGAAAGTTCGTTAAGGTCAATACGCTTTAAAAGCTCAATTAAACATTCAGCACCCATTTTAGCGATAAACTTATTTGGGTCGCTATCGTCTAAATACATATTTTCCTTTGGAAGAGATTCAAGTACATTTAAGTACTCTTCTTCTGTAAGGAAATCGAGTTTTTTAATATCTTCTCCTTCTTCATTTTTAGCAATACCCGCTTGAATAACGACGTAACGCTCATAATAAATAATCATGTCCAATTTCTTGGATGGAAGACCTAATATATATCCTATTTTGTTAGGTAAACTTCTGAAG
>JBALXG010000294.1:0-4325 GCA_036961055.1 Leeuwenhoekiella sp.
GGAAATACTAAAGTGAATAATTCTTCAAAAAGACATTTTAAAAACGGAAATTATAAAAATAAAGCTCATAAAAAATATAATGAGCAAAACAGACATAGAGATTGAAAATTGAAAGATGGTTAGATTAGTTTGATTTTTTAGTTGGTTGGTTAGTTGAAAATCCCTTATAGTTAATTCTGTAGGGGATTTTTTATTGAACATAAGTATCAAAATTTCTGCAGCTATATTTTGTAATTTTGCAGCCATGCAAATACAAGATACAATCACCGCATTAGCGACCGCTTCAGGAGCAGGAGCAATTGCAGTTATACGCGTTTCAGGGTCGCAAGCTATCCCTATAGTAACTTCAATATTTAAAATGTCTGGTGGTAAAAAGCTTGATCAACAGGCCAGTCACACCTTACATTTGGGTGATATTGTAGATGAATCTCGTGTAATAGATCAGTCTTTGGTTTCTATATTTAAAGGAACTCATTCGTACACCGGTGAACCAACAGTAGAAATTTCCTGTCACGGAAGTCATTATATTCAACAGGAAATATTACAATTATTACTGCGAAAGGGTTGCCGTGCGGCGAAAGCTGGCGAATTTACACTACGAGCTTTCATCAATGGTAAAATGGACCTCAGCCAGGCAGAAGCTGTCGCCGATCTCATCGCCAGTGATAGCGCAGCGAGTCACCAACTTGCAATGCAACAAATGCGCGGAGGTTTTAGCAATGAAATAGCCGCTTTAAGACAAGAATTGCTCAATTTCGCTTCACTAATAGAACTTGAACTCGATTTTGCAGAAGAAGATGTAGAGTTTGCAAATCGGGATCAGTTTCAGGAATTAATTACCCGTATTACGAAAGTACTCAAACGTCTTATAGATTCATTTGCCACAGGAAATGTACTTAAAAACGGAATTCCGGTTGCCATCGTTGGTGAACCCAATGTGGGAAAATCTACTTTACTCAACGCGCTTCTTAATGAAGAACGCGCTATTGTGAGCGACATTGCGGGTACCACACGAGATACTATTGAAGATGAAATATCAATTGGCGGCATAGGTTTTCGCTTTATTGATACAGCAGGAATACGAGAAACAGTTGACGTGATTGAAGGTTTAGGAATCAAAAAAACTTTCGAAAAAATAAGTCAGGCGCAAGTCGTGGTTTATATGCTTAGCGCAGAAAAGTTTCAGGTGAATAGTTCTCGGTTTAAAGTTGAAATCGAAAAAATAAAAAATCAATTTCCGGGCAAACCATTGCTTTTAGTAGCAAACAAAATAGATCATCTTACAGAAGAAGATAAACTCGCGCTACAATCTCAACTTCAGGAATTAATTAGGGAAAATGAGAAATCTGCTATTTTACTTATTTCTGCTAAGACGGGAATAGGTGTTGAAGATTTAAAAAATTCGCTGCTTGATTTTGTAAACACTGGAGCTTTACGTAATAATGAAACTATAGTCACAAATTCCAGACATTATGATGCGCTTTTAAAAGCCTTAGAAGAAATAGAAAAAGTGCAGGAAGGTATTAATATGGGACTTTCTGGTGACTTAATGGCTATTGATATAAGAGAAGCCTTATATCATTTTGGTGAAATAACCGGCCAAGTTACAAATGACGAACTTCTGGGTAATATTTTTGCTAATTTTTGTATTGGGAAATAACTGCTCCTATATTCATGCAATTATTAATAAGCGCTATTCCTTCTTGAAGTATTTTTCTCCAACCTTTTATTGTATTGAAATTTTATAAGCTACTTTTATTTTAGCCAATTAAACAAAGCCATCAGGAGACAGGGACAAATAATGAATCTCTTTGTAAATAAAATTTAATGTTAAAATACCAAACAATTATCTGCCGACTTTTAGCTCCTTTATTTCTACTAATATTTTCAGCCACTTTACTTCTATCATGTGTTGATAATACCAAGAGAAATACAGATAATTATACAATTCAAGACGTATTTTCTGCAAATTATGATGTTTCACAACTGGATAATTCAGACAAAAACAGTGAAATAAAATACGGGTACCAGATCTTTCAAAATACACCAAAATATATTGGTTCTGAAGCTCTTGATATTAATATGGTCTATACGGGAAACAGGTTATCCTGTAATAACTGTCATTTAAAAGGTGGTACAAAACCGTATGCAATGCCGCTTATAGGTGTTATCCAAAAGTTTCCACAATATAGAGGCAGAGAAGACAAAATAGGAACTATTGAGGAACGTATTAATGGGTGCATGGAGCGTAGCATGAACGGGAAAATGTTGCCTGATGCGGGCAAAGAAATAAAGGCTATAATAGCTTACCTGAGTTGGCTAGGCAAAAATGCCCCTAAAGACGGAAAAATAAAAGGCCAGGGACTTGTTGAAATTAATATTCCCAATAGAGCCGTTGACCTGAAGCGCGGAAAGGAAGTTTTTAACAATACCTGTGTAGCATGCCATGGCACTAATGGGCAAGGTGTAAGATTAACCGATAGTCTTAACTATCAATATCCTCCTTTATGGGGTAAAGGTTCTTATAACAATGGAGCGGGCATGACCAGGGTAATTACGGCCGCCCAATTTATAAAAGCCAATATGCCCTTTGGGACTAACTATGACGCTCCTCTACTAACCGATGAAGAAGCTTATGATGTGGCCGGATATATTAACCAACAATCAAGACCGGAAAAACAAAATCTGGAAAAGGATTTCCCAGATCTGAAAAAAAAGCCTGTTTCAACACCCTATCCTCCGTTTGCAGATTCGTTTTCTGTTGAACAACATCAGCTGGGACCTTTTCCTCCTATTATGATGTATTATAAAACGCAGTACAATCTTGAAAAAAATAAATAAGCCTGCCGAAAATACAGATATTGGCGGTTATAAAAATCAACCCTTTCCATTAAAAAAATGGAAAAATAGTCAACAAATGCATTTTAAACTGAAAGCTTGAAGTAAGACAAGAGCTGAAAATATAATATTCAAGATCTCTCTACCATTTCATCCTTTGTAATCTTACAGCATTTAATATAGCCAAAAACGCTACACCTACATCTGCAAAAACTGCTTCCCACATTGTGGCGAGCCCACCAGCTCCTAATACAAGAACCACCGCTTTCACCCCAAAAGCCAAAATAATATTTTGCCAAACTATTCGTCTTGTAGAACGACCTATTTTGATAGCTTTAGCAATTTTTGAAGGTTGATCTGTTTGTATAATAACATCTGCGGTTTCAATAGCGACATCACTTCCCAGAGCACCCATTGCAACTCCTACAGAACTTGTCGCTAATACAGGCGCATCATTAATACCATCACCTATAAAAGCTACTTTTGTATTAGCATCTTTCTGTAATTTTTCTACTTCATTAAGTTTATCTTCTGGCAGCAATCCGCCTTTAGCCCAATCTATTCCTAAATCATTTGCTATTTGCTGAGTAATGGAATCTTTATCTCCGCTTAGCATTATAATTTTTGATATTCCAGAAGCTCTGATCTTTTTTATGGCGTCATGTGCATCATCTTTTAGTTCATCTGCAATAGTAACATAGCCGGCAAAAGTTTGATCTATAGCCACCATTACAATAGATTCTATTATATTATCTGTTTCTTCTGAAACTTGTATAGATTTTGAGGTCATTAATGCCTTATTTCCCACTAAAATACTTTTCCCATTTACTTTGCCTTCTAATCCTTTACCGGCTACTTCAGTTACCTCAGAAGCTGCTAATTCTCCATTATCTGTTTTATATTCAAGTATGGCTCTGGCAATAGGATGGGTTGATTGTTGCTCCATCGCCATGAGATATTCCATAAATTCAGCATCAGAAAAAGCAGAATTATTTACTACTTCCTTAATCTTAAAAACTCCTTTTGTTACGGTTCCTGTTTTATCCATAACAATAGTATTTATTTTAGTAACCGAATCTAAAAAAGAAGCGCCCTTAAAAAGTATCCCGTTGCGAGATGCAGCTCCCAGACCACCGAAATAACCCAGCGGAATTGAAATAACCAAAGCACAAGGACAGGAAATAACCAGAAAGATCAAGGCTCTGTAAAGCCAGTCTCTAAATACATAATCGTCTACAAAAAAATATGGTAAAAAAGTCACCCCTAAGGCAAGAAAAACGACTATTGGAGTATAAATTTTGGCAAATTTCCGGATAAAAAGTTCTGTTTTTGATTTTCTTGAAGTTGCATTTTGTACCAGCTCCAGAATACGCGCTATAGAACTGTCTTTAAATTCGGCTGTAGTTTCTACTTCTATAACATCTTCCAGATTAATGCTTCCCGCAAAAACTTTTTCATCTCGCACAATTGAGGCTGGTTTACTTTCG